>CAZOJA010000338.1:0-2759 GCA_964579955.1 uncultured Veillonellaceae bacterium
GCCAGTCGACCTTGTTCCAGCATCTGCGGCGCATCTTCAAAATAAGCCTGCAGGATTTCCTTCAATTCGTCCGGCTCCAGCATCAACTCGGAGGATGCTTTCTCAATCAGAAAGGACATATTCGATCACACTCCATCACTTTATCCATGCCACCGCTCCAGAGTCTCCTTGAGTCTTTGCGGATTAATCGGTTTGCTCAGATAGTCATCCATCCCGGACTGCAGACAGCGCTGCCTGTCATCGGCCAATGCATTGGCGGTCATGGCAATGATCGGAACCCGGCGCCCTTTGTCCATTTCCCAGAGACGAATCTCCTGCGTCGCCTCGAAGCCATCCATTTCCGGCATCTGACAATCCATCAGCACTGCCGAAAAATCGCCGCCGATCACAGCCTGAACCGCTTCCCTTCCGTTTATCGCCACTTCCGCCTCATAACCCAGCTTTTTCAACAGGATCAGCGCCAGTTTACGGTTGGCTGCGTTGTCTTCGGCAAGCAGGACTTTCCGGCAGGGTTCACCGGTCAACAGGCAGCTGTCCGGCGCCGGCTCCGGCAATGGCGCATACGGACGGGCCCCCTGCCTGGCCTGCGGTGCAGTCAGATCCTGTCCGTGCAATAGCGGCAATTCAAACCAGAACAACGAGCCGCGGCCGACAACGCTTTCGACGCCGATTTTGCCACCCATCAGGGTGACCAGCCGTTTGCAGATGGAAAGGCCTAAGCCGGTACCGCCATATTTGCGGGTCGTTGAACCGTCAGCCTGCACGAAAGGCTGGAACAACCGGGCCTGCGCGGCATCTGACAGTCCGATGCCCGTATCTTTGACTTCAAAACGCACGATACAGCCGGCGGCGCTCTTTTCCCGCACCAACACCCGGATGGCAACCTCGCCCTCGCGAGTGAATTTCACGGCGTTGCCGGCCAGGTTGAGCAAAACCTGGCGGATGCGGTTGGCATCGCCGTGCAGCACATCCGGTAGCTCAGGGTCTATGGAATGCTGCAACAGCAAGTTTTTTTCCCTGGCTTTCCAGGTGACCAGGCTGCTCAGTTCCTCAACCAACGGCGTCAGTTGGAAATCCAGATTCTCAATTTCCAGCATCCCTGCTTCGATTTTGGAGAAATCCAGTATGTCATTGATCACCGCCAACAACGCTTCGCCCGCATAATGGACCGAATTCACCAAATCGCGTTGTTCGTCGTCCAGCGAAGTGTTTTGCAGCAACTGTGTCATGCCGAGGATTGGGTTGAGCGGCGTGCGGATCTCATGGCTCATGTTGGCCAGGAATTCGCTTTTGGCCCGGTTGGCAGCCTCCGATGCCGCCTGGGCCCTCCGTAGCTCCTGATCCTGCAACACCCGTTCCGTCACATCGCTGAGCGTCCCTGCCATGCCGGACACCGCCCCGGCATGGTCAACGGTGGCGCTGGCGTATACATCGACATGGCAAATCCCGCCTGTCTGCGTGACGAAACGCAGCGTACAGCGAAACCCGGCCTGTTGGTTCAGCACGCTGTTCAACAATTCCTGCGCCAACTTTAAGTCTTCAGCATAAACCTGGTCAATAAAGTGCCGGCCCAGACTCGTTTCCCAGTCGTAACCCGTGATTTTCGTCCACGCCGGGTTGAGCAGGCTCCAGTTGCCGGCGGCATCGGTCTGAAAAATCACTTCCGAGATACTGTTGATCACCGACAGATAGCGTTCCCGGCTTTCCGTCAATTGCTCCTCGACCAACCGCCTTTTGGCCTGACTGTCGAGAAAGGCATTGAACCAGCTCACCAGTTCACTGATTTCATTGCGCAGGTCCGGTATCGGCAACCGCATTTTCGCGTCCAGCGTCCCGCGCTGCAGCGCTTTGAAGGAATCGGTGATCTGGATGACCGGTTCTACGATGCGTCGCGAATATAGCCGCGCCAGAATCAGCGCCAACAAAAGACAGACTCCCATGACCAGCAGCGTGGTATTGCGGATGGCATCCGACTTTGCGTTGAGCGACTGAAGGGGAACCAATCGGATCAGGGTCCAGCCGCTCTTGACGGATCGACTGTAGGCGATAAACATGTCCTGTCCATTGATAAAATCGACAAATGAGCCGCTTTCTCCCCGCATTCGGCTTATCAGTTCCGAATTGACGCTGCTGCCGGCCAGTTTGCGGTCTGGATGAAACAGAATCCGGTTGCGGGCATCGACAATTAGCATCGGTGATGCCGGGTCAGACTGATTCGGGCTAAAATGGTCGTGGAAATTCTCCAGGCTGTAATTGACCAAAATTAACCCCACCGGTTTTTCGGTCAGGCTGGGAACATCGAATCGGTAAAGGGCCTTGGCGGCAGTAATCACTTTGGCATGCGCCGAATTCGCATTGACATTGTCATCGATGCCTGGCCAGAGGACGGCGCCTTGGGCGGCGAACGCCTCGCGAAACAGCTTCTCCTTCACATCCCGCCGCAATTCATTGACGTTGAGCGTATCGCCGACATGGTAATGGACGCCGCCGAGCGAAAACACATCGATGGATACCAGTCCGCGGATATTGCGGTAACCGCTGAGAATGTAACCGATTCTGGCCTGCGTATACAAATTCGCATAATCATCGCCGCCGCCACTCTCCAGCACAGCTTTCTTCACGTCGTCGACGCTGGAAATGTTGGCGATCAGGCTCTCGATCCCGTCAAGCAAAAGGTCCAGATAATCCTTCTGTTTGATCATCAGTTCGACGGTGTTTTGCCGCACTTGTTCCTGCAGGATCGTCTTGGAGGTCTCCGT
>CAZOJA010000339.1:0-2755 GCA_964579955.1 uncultured Veillonellaceae bacterium
TTGCTCACGCAATATCTTGATTTCCTCCGCCGTCGGCGGCTCCACGATCTTGAAGCCTGCCGCGATCCGGATCGGAAACCCCGTACGGGCCTTGACTTCTTCCAGCGTGGTGAAGGGATAAATTGCGGCGATTTCCAGTTCGCGACTGACAGGATTCGGCGTCAGCACGGCCAGGTCAGTGCAGATGGCGAGCGGTCCGCCGCCGGACATCCCCCACTTGTCCCAGCGCGTAGTCCCGCCCTCACAAAAGCCGGGGCTGGTCTGATAATCCAGTTTGTCGACGATCCGGTCTTCCCGGTGATTCATGATGACAACAAAATTCTGCGAGCCCACCGCCAGGTCGTGACCGCCGCCGCTGCCCGAAACGCGGGCCGCCGGACGGGTATAGTCATCACCGTACAGGGTGGTGTTGAGATTGCCGTACCGATCACACTGAGCCGCTCCAAGGTAGGTCAGGTGCACGCGTCCGGTCTGCACCAGCCAGCCCAGCGTGCTGAGCACGTCGGTCTGACATTCTGCGTTGACCTGGATGACGGTGTCGTCAATTCCCCAGGGAATGCGACCTACCGCCACCGACCCGATCGAACCGCCTTCGTAGATGATCGAGACATCCGGCGCAAAGGTCTTTTGCGCCAGCTGGGCGGGCAACAGGCTCAGCCCGACGCCGCAGAACACATTGGCGCCGTCTTTGCAGTACTTGTAGGCAACCGAACAGGCAAATTCCATCGGAGTATACAGTTTAAGCAGGTCTTTACGGTTTGTCGCCGAGTCCATTCCTCGCCCCTCGCTTTCTGTTATTTTGTTCGTTTGGTTTTGCCGCTATTTGAGCAGTGGCAGAATCAACTTGAATTCGGCCGAATCGGAGCGCTCCACCCATTCGTAGATCGTCAGCTCGCTCGCGGTGATCACGCCGCCGGCCTGCCGGATCCGGTCCAGTCCGATTCCCCGGTTTGCTGTCGTTCTGGAACCGACCGCATCGGCAACCACATGCACGTCATAACCTCGCCGCAATGCCTCCAGTGCGGTCTGGCATACGCAGATGTGCGTTTCGATGCCGATCAGCACCAGGGTTTTGGCGTCCAGTTTGGCCAGCGCCTCGTCAAATCCAGGCGCCCCGAAACAATTGAACGTGGTTTTCTCCAAATAGGCAAATTCCGGCAACGCTTCGGTAATCGCCGCATGCGTCGGCCCCAGGCCTTTAGTGTACTGCTGGGTGAACAGCATCGGCACGCCCAGCGCCTTGGCCGCAGTCACCATTTTCACCGAACGGTCCAGGACCGATGAAAAGTCATGAATCGCCGGCAGCAGTTTCTCCTGAATATCCACGACCACCAACACGCAGCCTTCTTTTTTCAATGGCGCATAGTTCGGCAATCCCTACTCCCCCTTTTTTAATAAACAGCCCCTGTATGATTAGGCATACAGGGGCCATTATTGGTTATGCCGACCGATTATTTCCCGGGAAATGCCGGCTTGCGTTTCTCAACGAAAGCGGTCATCCCTTCTTTTTTGTCTTCGGTCGCGCAAGTGACGCCAAACAGGGAAGCTTCCAGCACCGAACCGGTCTCCATGTCCGTGTTCATGCCCGTGTTGATGGCAACCTTGGCCATTTGCACCGCAAACTGGCCGCGTTGCATGATCCGGCCGGCCATCGCCTTGGCTGTCGGCAACAGTTCTTCCGGGGTGGTGACTTTGTTGACCAGACCGATGCGCAGGGCTTCCTGGGCATCGATCATGTCGCCGGTGTAGGTCAGTTCCTTGGCAACGCCTTTGCCGACCAAACGGGGCAGACGCTGCGTGCCGCAGAAGCCGGGGATGATTCCCAGGGTGACTTCCGGCTGGCCAAACTTGGCCTTGTCAGAGGCGATACGGATGTCGCAGGACATCGCCAGCTCGCAGCCGCCGCCGAGGGCGAAACCGTTGATCGCGGCGATGACGGGTTGCGGCAGGTTCTCGATCATGTTGAACACGGTCTGGCCGAGGCGGCCCCAGGCCTGGCCTTCGGCCGCCGTCATCGGCAGCATTTCCTTGATGTCTGCGCCGGCCACGAAGGATTTTTCGGCGCCGGTGAGAATGACGACCTTGATCGAGGGATCCTCTTTAATCGCGGTCAACAGTTCGCACAGTTCGTCCATGGTTTCCTTGTTCAACGCATTGAGCGCCGCCGGCCGGTTCATCGTCAGGATGCCCAGGCCGTCCTGGTTTTCAAACAGCAGGTTTTTGAATTCTTTCATCGTTGTTTGCCGTCCTTTCGCCTCTATTTCGAATAGTCGTAGAATCCGCGGCCCGTCTTGCGGCCGAGCCATCCGGCTTCAACATACTTCCGCAGCAGCGGGCAGGGACGGTATTTGGGATCACCGAAGCCCTCATAGAGGACTTCCATGACATACAGCATCGTGTCGAGACCGATCATGTCGGACAACGCCAAGGGTCCCATCGGATGGCCGAAACCGCTCTTGGCAACGGCGTCGATCTCTTCGGCGGTGGCAATCCCTTCGAACAGGGTCTGCATCGCTTCGTTCATCATCGGGCACATGATCCGGTTGCCGACGAAACCGGGGAAGTCCTTGACCATGACCGGGCTCTTGCCGAGTTTCTTGGCCAGGTCATATACGGTCTGGGCCGTTTCGGGCGCGGTCGCCAGGCTGCTGACGACTTCGACCAGCGCCATCAGGGGAGCCGGATTGAAGAAGTGCATGCCGCAGACCTTGGTCGGCCGTTTGGTCATGGCGCCGATCGCCGTGACCGGCAGCGA
>CAZOJA010000340.1:0-2740 GCA_964579955.1 uncultured Veillonellaceae bacterium
CCCTCTGTTCAGGTGTCATCCGCCGAATACCTCCCGCCTTGACTCGCTTCCCGCTTTGAATTATATTTGGGTTGAAAGCTCTCTCGTCTGGCCCATGTCGTCACCGGTTTCGGTGGCTTGACTTGCCAGGAGAGAGCTTTCTTTGCTTATCCCGCTTTTTTGGCTTCCTGGCAAAGCTGGAAAATCACCAGATCAGGCCGAACCGTCTCCACGACATACTGCGCGGGTCCGCCAACCAGCGCATGGATTCGCTCGACCGCTGCCTTGCATGTAATCTTGACGCAGCGTGCCTTTTTGTTTACCATCGCGCCGGTATCGGTTTTCTTCAGCGCCACCTGCTGCCCGTCCGGCTTGACCATGATCGCGCAGAATGCCCAATCCCGGATATGCTCCACGTCCTTGCCAACGTAGAAATCCTGCGATACCGACAGCCGGTTGCCGAGCGACTGGAACCGACTGATCCCCCCCTGAAATTCCAGCCATCCGCCCAAGTCTATCTGCCCTTCATCGTCCGGGCGGAACACGTCTTCCAGCTCGGTCTGTGTCGGCACATGGATTCCTAGGTTGTGCCGGTCCTGGTAGTTCAGGCCATCTTCGTCTTGATCCGTTGCGGCCGCTTGCGTTGGTTCCGGTTTGCAGCCCAGTTCTGCAAGCCGCTTGTCAATGCGCTCCATCTCAGCATCGAGCTCCTTCTCCGTCCGGATCGCCAGATCGATCTCCTCCTCCGCCCCCTTCGCCAGCCTGGCGGCCCTCGCCTTGCCGGGCGCGGTGTCGTGATAACTGCGCGAGAGGTCCATCGGAGGTTTTTCGGCCGGCGCCACCGGTTCAAGGTTTCCCGACCTAAGCGCCTTTTTCTTGCCACCGGGAGTCGCCGGCGGAATCCCCCATTTCTTCAACAGAGGGTAAAAATCGTATTGATAACAGTGAAACAGGTTCATGATCTCCGTGCGGGTGAGCCCATATTCGTCGAGCTGGATGAACAGTTCCTTGGTCAGATCGGCCGGGCGCATCCGTCGGACCTTGTCTTCCCATGGAAGTTTGATTTTCAGTTCCAACGCCTCGGCCGGCGTCGGCTTCGGCAGGGTTCGACAGGGCTCCGGTGGTTCGTGTTTCGACGACACTTTGTTGGAGTCGATGAATCCGCTCTTGTGGATTTTTCCATCAGTATTCATGGGGTTTCCTCCTCGCTATAGTTATTTTCCGCGCTGATCCGGCAGAGCGCCATCACGATCATGCCGATGCAACAGCCGACGCTTATACTGGCCAGCACGATCAGGAACAACATCGCCAAACTCACAAACATCACTATCTCCTCCTCAATGCCTATACACGGGCGGCGCTTCGGTGTTCAGCCGAAACACGCTGCACGCTTTTTTTGTTGGTTTGACCTCCACCGCCACCGACTTGCCGTCGATTTTTTCGAGGGCATAACACACCGGTTTCCCGGGCCCGTAGGCCTTTACGTTCAGGTTCAAGCACTGGCGGCACGTCAATGCCTGTCCGCCATTTTTCTCTCGTTTGGGGCTTATTCCGAACACGGTGGCACCTCCCACTCCTATTTCGGTCCCTCGCCGCGCACGCGCGCGAGGGGGAAAGTAAACTATTGTCAATTCAATATCTCGGCAATATCGATAATTGTTCTCCGTTCATTCCCTTTCACGATATCCCACGTCACCTTCACCCAGTCGCTGCGGTCATCCTGAATGACGCCGGCATTGACGAGCCCGTCCAGGATCATCTTCGGCGCGTAGTTGTCGATGTCGCGCCGGCGCAGCACCGGGAATATCAGCGTGATGCGCACCGTGGCCAGCTTGTACTGCGGCCGACCGATCTTGGCCGACAGACATGCCGCCTTGATCAGCCATGCCCATTCGTGCTTCGTTGCCTGCTGCACCGTCCAGTGCTGCCGCATCCATCGGTTCAGGCTGGGCGGCGTGCCATCGATTTCGAGCCGGATCATCAGGCCGACCTCGATTCCCGCAGGGATTCGCCGGCAAACTTCACAACCTCGGTTGTCTGGCGAATCCGGTCGAAGATGCGGCCCGAATAGGTCTTTGCGAATAGCTTCCCGGTCAGGTTGCTGGTGAGCAGGATCGGCTTCATGCGGTTGTACCGCTCGCTGACAATCGCATCGATCTTCGTGTGCACCCATCCTTCTGAGCGCTCTGTCCCGAGATCATCCAGCAGCAGAATGCCGACTGTGCGCAGCCGCTCTTCAAACCGCGCCCACTCTTCACGGTTCGTTTCTTTCAGCGTGAAAATCGTGTCGAGCAGGCTCGGCATCGTCAGAAACATGCCGCTGATTCCCGCCTTGAGCCCCGCCTGCAGCACCGCCACCGCCAGCGATGTTTTCATCAGACCAACCGGCCCAAGAAACGCCATGCCGAAGCCTTGGCTGACAAGACTCTGGATGTTGTAGGCATAGAACTTCGCCTTTTCGTATCCATCCGCCACCGACTCCGGGATCTCCCTGGCGGCCAGATTTTCAAACGTGCAGTTTCGGTACCGGCGCCAGATGCCGGCCCGGTCCAGAGCGTTATCCCAGTCACGGCTCAGCTTGGCCTCCTCTTCGACCTTGCGTTTAGCTGCAATCTCACCAGCCAGGACTGGATCGATCTCGTTCATAGTCTGCCGCTGTCGGAGCTCGTTGATTACCGCCCGAAAGTCCACCTTTTCCACTTCGCCCACTGGTTTCCACCTCCCATGGTTTTGAATCGTAATTGTATTTGGTGATCCATGC
>CAZOJA010000341.1:0-2739 GCA_964579955.1 uncultured Veillonellaceae bacterium
GCTCGGCCAGGGTATCGTTCTTGAAGAATCCCGGTTTGATATTGCGCGCTCGCATTATGCCATCACTTTTCGCTGCTTGGCGTTGAGCATCAAGGCCGCCTGGGCAGCCGCGCCGGATTCATCCTCCGGCTGCGCTGCCTGGCTCATCGCCGATTCCAGGTAGCGGACCAACTCCCAGCGGGGAATCATCTGGCGACCGCGCGGGCAGGAATAGGCCAGATGCCCCTGCGCCATTTCATCGCGGATGTACCAGGCGGAAACACCGAGCGCTTCGGCGGCTTCCTTCACGCTGTAGGCCAGCTTGTCACCTGCGGCGCGTCGTAGCCCCGCTGATTTAGCAACTTGTTTTTTGCTTGCTGTTTCCTTCTTAGTTTTCATCATAACCCTCCTTACTTCGCTTCAACTATTCTAAATGAACAGTTAAAATTTATTTCGATGTCATTCTACGCCCATGAAAATAGCATGTCAACGATTATTTTTCAAATTGAAATATGTGTGAAGATATGTATTGATTTGTTAAAACTAAAAGGATATACTAATACACGAAGGGAGGTTTTCCATCATGACAAGAACCAAACCCGCAGCCGAGTATCCATTTCGTGCTACGTTGCAACGCTTGCGCCTCAAGAAAAAAATGACACAGCAGCAGCTTGCAGAAAAACTGGGCGTTTCTCCTGTCACGGTTTCCGGCTGGGAACTGGGCAGACGCGTGCCGGAGCCTCATACATTGTCGCGTATCGCTCAACTCTTCGGCACTTCCGTGGACAACCTCCTGGGGTATTCAAAGACCGCCGAAACGTTCCAGGCCGGCGACATCGCCTATGTGCCGATGTACGGTTCGGTGGCCATTTTGGAAGGGAGGTTAGCATTTTTGGATTTCCACGGAACTTATCCCGTTCCGGCCGAAGCCGCCAAGGTTCCCCGCGGCGTGCAGGCCGTCCTGATCACTGTGCCCGATTCGTCCATGGCGTCGGAGGGCATCAGAGAAGGCTGCAAGGTTTTGACCCATGTCAATGCCAAAGTGAATCCCGGTGATATTTGCCTGTCCATCTTTGATAAAACTCAACCCCGCATCCGTTATTGCAAGGAAGCGAACGCCGATCGTGTTGCCTTAACAACCGCAGATACGGAAAAGCCGCCGGAAGTGTTCGAAGCTGCCGAGCGCAAGAATGTCCACGTCATTGGACCTTGCATCGCTATTTACCAAGATCTGCCGCGCGGCAAGGAATTGACATAAAAAAATCGGCCCCGGTCCTTTCGGACCAGCGCCGCCTGGTTTTCGCTATTATACATTTGTTTTACAACTAGATGTTTTGTGCCGGAAAAGGCCCGCCGCTAAAGACGGACGGGCCTTTTATATCAACCGGGAAAGAAAGGGGGAGTTACTTTGATTGGCAGTATTCAGAAGAAGGGCAAAATCTATTATGTCGTGCTGCCAGCCGGTCAGGACCCGAAGACGCGGAAATGGAATACCAAGTGGATTCGCGTCGGGCCGGACTGCCGCGAGGCCGAGAACCGCCTGGCGGAGATCGGACGGGAGTACGAGCAGGGGCGCTACCGCGAAGACGAAAAAATGACGGTGACCGAGTATCTGCAGCGCTGGCTCGAAGATTTCGCCAAAATCTCGGTGCGGCGCAGCACCTTCGAAAGCTACGAGTGGTCGATCAACAAACACTTGGCGCCGAACATCGGCCAGATTCCGCTGCAAAAACTGAAGCCGGCCCAAATCCAGAAGATGCTGGCCGAAATGTGCGCGACGAAACTTTCCCGAACCTCGATCCGCTACGTCTACAATGTGCTCAATATCGCATTGAACCGGGCCGTGAAATGCCAGGTTCTGACCACGAATCCCTGCATAGCGGTGGAGCCTCCGCGCAAGGAAAAGTACAAGGCAACCGCTTACAACCGCGAGGAACTGGCGGCCCTCTTGGCAGCGGCGAAAGGAACCCGTCTGCTGCTGCCGATCCTGCTGGCGGCGGGCTGCGGCCTCCGGCGGGGCGAAGTTTGCGGCCTGCGCTGGCAGGATGTACTGCTGGACAAAGAAATGCTGTTCGTGCGGCATTCGCTGGACCGGCCGGAAAAAGGCAAGCTGGAGCTATTGCCGGTCAAGACGGCCAACAGCGAACGGGCGGTGCGGCTGCCGGACGCTCTGGTGCAGGAACTAAGGCAAGTCAAGGCGGCGCAAGAAAAAATCAAAGCCGATCCAAAGGCGCTCTACCAGGACAAGGATTTCATCTATGCCTGGGACGACGGCAGCCCGGTCGATCCGGACTTTCTCGACAAACGCTTCCGCGAACTGCTGGCGGACAAACAACTGAAAAAGCTGCGCTTCCACGATCTGCGGCACACTCACGCGACAATGCTGCTGCTCGAACACGTATCGATCAAGGTGATTTCCGAGCGACTCGGCCACTCCTCGACCAACATCACCCAGGACATCTACAGTCATGTGCTGCCGGAAATGCAAATGGAAGCGGCCAGCGCGATGGAACGGATACTGACCCCGGCCAAACCGGAACCAACACAGCCCACGCCACCGGCGGCGACTCCCGGTAAAGTGATCAGTTTCGCCGAACGGGCGGCAAAGAAGAAGCAGACCAGCTGCGCCTAAACGCCCCTTCTCTTATGTGGTGGCGATATCCGGACGGATACAAAAGGAATAATGATGATGTGTGAAAATAACGATGTGCAAAACACATTTTTAGAAAAATTTTTAGAAGGCATGAAAAAAGCTTCGAA
>CAZOJA010000342.1:0-2732 GCA_964579955.1 uncultured Veillonellaceae bacterium
TACTTTGTTTCTGTCGTTGAAACAAACAGCTTTACCAAAGCAGCGGAAAAACAATATGTCAGTCAACCCTGCATCACGCATTCGATTCGAAAACTGGAAGAAGAACTCGGCATAGAACTGTTTGACCGCAGTCAGAAAAAATCCCCGCTCACTGATGAAGGCAAACGGTTTTATCTGCGCGCCTGCAAGTTACTGAACGAATTGCGGGACACGATGACCGAAATGAACGAATTGCGCAACCTGGCCAGAGGCACGATCAACCTGGCTATTCCGCCGATGATCGGCAGCTGCCTTTTCCCCTACCTATTCACCAGTTTTCAGATCAAGTACCCCCATTTAACCTTAAATGTTTGTGAAGAGGGCTCTTTCTCCGCCCACCGGATGATTGAACAGGAAGAGCTTGATCTGGGAATCATCATTCTGCCTGAACCGAATTTAGATACTCTCCAATCCGTTCAACTTACCCAGCAGGAAATCCTGCTTGCCGTCGCGCCGACGCATCCGCTGGCCCAGCGTGAATCGGTGTGTTTCGCCGATTTGCAGCAGGAAAAATTCATCTTGTTCAAAAGCAATTTTTTTCAGCGTCATGCCATTTTGAACCGTTGTCAGCAAGAAAACATCGAACCGAACATCGTGTTCAACTCCAGCCAGGTTGAAACGGTAAAATCACTGGTATCACACGGCATCGGCATCTCCTTCCTGATGCGGATGGCCGTGCAGGGGTTACCCGGTATCGTGGGAGTTCCACTAAACCCGCCGATCCATGTCAAAATCGGCCTGGCCTGGAAAAAGGGCCGTCAACTTTCCCCGTCGGCCCGGGCCTTCATCAACCTGGTCACCTCGGAAACCGAAAAGGCTCTGTCAATCCCGACGGTTTGCTAAGGAACCGCTGAATATTTCACTGCTTCTCCAGTGCTTAAACAATACCGCAGGCTAATCCGATTAACCTGCGGTATTTTCATGCGGTTACCCTTCCATTTGTTTTTTAATCAGCGGCTTGATGCCGCCACTGGCCAAAATATTCATCACATAGTCGGAAAGCGGCTGCGCCTGCATGGTCTGGCCGGAGGTCTGATTTACGACCGTCCCGGTCGTCATGTTGAATTCTATTACATCGCCCCGGTTGACGATTTTGCTGATCCCCGGGCAGACAATCAGCGGCACGCCCAGATTGATCGCATTGCGATAGAAAATCCGACCAAAGGAATCGGCCAAAATCGCACCGACACCAACCGCTTTGAGCGTCACCGCCGCATGTTCGCGACTCGAACCGCAGCCAAAGTTAGTTGCCGCGACAATCAGATCGCCAGGCTGCACTTCTTTGACAAAGTTGGGGTCGGCGCCTTCCAGAGCATGTTTGCCGACCTGGTCCGGATCGGTCAGGTCAAGAAAACGCCCCGGATAAATCTGGTCGGTATCGATATTCGGTCCATAAACAAATGCTTTGCCTTTCAATATCTTTTGCACACTCATCACCCCTATTTCAAGTATTCGGTCGGGTCAACGATTTTTCCGGTGAGGGCCGCAGCCGCAACCGCTGCCGGTGAACCGAGATAAATTTCGGCTTTGGCCGACCCCATCCGGCCGGGAAAGTTCCGGCTGGATGCGGTGATACAGGTTTCCCCCGCCCCCAGCATCCCTTCGTGCGTTCCCAGACAGGCCGCGCAACCGGGGGTAACAAAAGTTGCGCCCGCCTCGACCAGCGTTTTCATCGTGCCATTGGCCATCGCTTCCAGTAACACGGCCTTGGAAGCCGGCACCACGATAAAACGGGTACGGGGATTGATTTTTTTGCCCTGCAGAATACCGGCCGCAATTGCCAGATCGTCAGCCCGGCCACCGGTGCAAGTGCCGAGAAACGCCTGGTTGATCGGGGTTCCTGCATACTGCGCAATCGGCGCCACGTTGTCCACGCTGTGCGGCGCCGCGATCTGCGGCGTCATCCCGGTCACGTCGAAGGTGTGCTCCGCAGCATATTGATAACCCGGATCGGTCGTGAAAATCTCATATTCATGCTGAACTTTGCCCCGCAAAAACTCCAGCGTGATTTCATCCGGCTGGATGTAGGCGGTTTTTGCGCCCAGTTCGGTGGTCATGTTGCATAGCGCCATGCGTTCGGAAATACTGAGCTGCTTCAGAACGGGACCGGTGAATTCGACTCCGCGGTACACGCCGTAGTCTGCACCCAACGCCCCGATCACCTTCAGAATGACATCCTTGGCAAATACACCGTGCGGCAACGTCCCGTCCAAATGGATCCGGATGATTTCTGGAATGCGGAACCATAACTGCCCGGTCGCCATGATGATCGCCAGATCGGTCGCGCCGACGCCGGTGCCGAACGCACCGAAAGCGCCGTGAATCGTCGTGTGCGAATCGGTGATGACCAGCACCTGCCCTGGATAGACCAATCCCTTATCGGCCATGACCTGATGGCAGACGCCCTGATCGACATCCATCAACAAATCGATGCCCTGCTCCCAGCAAAACTCGCGGAACTGCTTTTGGTTGTCAGCCTGCATGATGGTCGACGCCGGTGCATAGTGGTCGAGAAAGACCACTATCTTTTTCGGGTCGTGAACCTTTTTGCCGCCCATTTCGAAGAAGGACCGCAAGGTCTGTAGGTACAAGTCATTAATTCCGGCCATATCCACTTTGCAATTGACAATTTCACCGGTAGTGACCGTTGCTTTGCCCGCCGCCCGGGCCAGGATTTTTTCGATCGCATGCAT
>CAZOJA010000343.1:0-2728 GCA_964579955.1 uncultured Veillonellaceae bacterium
CTGCCTGCACCGTCGTGGTTTTACCGGTACCCGGTCCGCCGGTCATCACCAGCACCCCGTGGTTGGTCGCCGCCCGCACCGCGTCGCGTTGCGCCTCAGCCAGCTCGATGCGGCGTTCCTGCTCAAACTTAGCTGTCAATGCCGTAACATCGGCCTCGCGCAGTTTCTTGGCATGGTCGCGCAAAAACAGCAGCCGTTCGGCCACTTTGCGTTCGGCATGATACAGATGGTCCGGATAGATCAACGTCTGGCCCCACTCATCCTCCATCGCCAATGTCCCCTGCCGCAGCAGCTGGGAGAGAACCTGGGCCACGCTATAGCTGTCACAGGCCAGTTCCTTGGCCGCCGCCTGCACCAGCATATCTTCCGGCACGCAGGTATGCCCCGCGTCCGCCGTTCCCAAAAGGGCATAGCGGATGCCGGCGGCGATCCGCGCAAAATCCTCCTGCTGCACGCCGCAGGCCAGCGCGATCCGGTCCGCCGTGCGGAAACCGATTCCTTCGACTTCCTCGGCCAACCGATAGGGGTCCTGCTCGATGACCTGAACGGCTCCCTCGCCATACACGGCATGGATCCGCCGGGCATAAGCACCGGGGATGCTGCGCGACTCGAGGAAGAACATCAGTTCGCGCAGTTCGGTCTTGGCCGAAAACGACTCGACGATCATCGCCAGTTTCTTGGCGCCGATGCCTTCGATCTCCAGCAGATGCCGCGGTTCCCGCTCCAAAATATCCATCGTCTTCAACCCGAACCGGGCCACCATCCGCTGCGCCATCGCCGGACCGATCCCCTTGACCGCGCCGGAAGCGAGAAACCGCTCGATCGCCGGCAACGTCGCCGGCTGGATCCGCCGCATGGTTTCAGCGCGAAACTGCCGACCGTATTTGGGATGGGTCATCCAACAGCCCGACACTTCCACATCCTCGCCCGGCAAAGGCGCGCCGACATTGCCGGTCACCACGAACATGCCCTTTTCCGTCTTCAGGCGAAAAACGACATATTCATCCTGTCCCTGAAACGTGATATTCTCTACCACACCGCTCAAAACATCCATCATAAATATTTTTTCCCCTGCAGCAGGATTTTTCTCTTTCACAGCGTATACTCAATGTGGAAATCATCATTTATTACTTCGACAAAGGAGCCGCTGCCAAAGAATGAAAGAATGCATGTACTCGTACCACTACCATCGACGCCGCGCCATCATCCAGCGAGACCGCAGGTCGCACCGGGCAGTGGTCTTTGCCATCGGTATCGTTGCCATCTTCAGCTTCTATTGTATAACTACCCTATTGCGCGCCTGATCCAGCCAGCACTACAGGCAAAACCGGAGGCTTCAACCCCTCCGGTCTTTTTTTATTATGTCGCGGATTCAATTGACCTGGACGATTTTGTGTTTGATGGCATAGAGCACCGCCTGGGTCCGGTCTGTCACCTGGATCTTGCGGAAGATATTGGTAAGATGGTTCTTCACCGTTTTTTCGCTCAAAAACAGCTCTTTGGCAATTTCGGCGTTGCTCATCCCCCGGCCGATCAGCTGCAACACTTCGATTTCCCTCGCCGACAAACGGTCGCTGTCAAAATGCGACGGAGTTGTTGCGGTTTGGCTGCGCCCATCCCGACTGGTAATGCCCTGAAACAGCTTTTTGGTCAGCGAAGGCTCCACATACGATTCGCCGGCATGAACCCGGCGGATCGCCTGCACCATCATCGACGGCTCCACATCTTTCAATAAATAGCCGGCAGCACCATTTTCAATCATCCGCATCATATAGTTTTCATCGTCATGAATCGTCAATGCCAACACTTTGACGTCGGGACAAAGCGTTTTAAGCTTTCCCGCCGCTTCAATCCCGGTCAGTTTGGGCATATTAATGTCGAGCAACAACACATCGGGCAGCAGCGCCTGCGCTTTGGCCACGGCATCCTCACCGTCCACCGCCTCGCCGATGATCTCAAAATCCGGTTCCAACGCCAGAAAATTGCGGATCCCCTGCCGCAACAGCTGATGATCGTCTGCAATCAGGATGCGTATCGGCAAAGCGCCCACCCCTGTTCTTCATCGATTATTTCTGATATTAGTTCTGGTTAAGAATTTTTGCCTTCAGAAAAATGACAACCTCGGTCTCGTTCTTCGATTTGGAAACGCTTTGAAACATTTTGCCCAGGAACGGCAGGTCACCGAGAATCGGTACCTTGTTCAGGTTTTTGATTTCCTGGCTGGAAATCAGTCCGCCGATGACCATGGTATCGCCGTCTTTCATCCGCACGTTGGTCTGGGCCGAGCGGGTCGTGATCTGATAGGCGGTCGTCTTCTGCCCGCCGACATCCAGGACTACCGCAACCGGAGTGGAGACTTCCACAAAAACACTGGCGGAAATCTTTGCTTCTTCGTTGATGCGAGGAATATACGACAGCGTGATGCCGGCATTTTTGTAAGAAGTGGTATAGGTCACCGGTCCGCCTGAAGTGGAGGCATTGGGCGTGACAATCGGCAGTTGGTCGCCGACAAAGATCGTCGCCCGATTACCGTTAAAGGTCGTCACGTTGGGACGGGCCAGGATTTTACCGTCGCCACTGGTGATCAGGGCGTTTAGCGTCGCATTGACGCCGAATTTATAAATTTGCCCGTCACCGCCGGTAACGATTCCTATCGGGAAAGGGTTGACCGTCGTACTGGAGGAGGATGACGAACTGCCGGAACTCGACTGGTTTTGCATGGGGAACT
>CAZOJA010000344.1:0-2724 GCA_964579955.1 uncultured Veillonellaceae bacterium
CGGCGCCTGCCGCCACGACCCGGCGCACTTGCCCGGTGATGTCGATAAATCCCTCTGTAGGAGTGTTCAGGGAGAATTGCTCCATGCTGTCACCTCGGTTTCTCGCTTAAAACGTTTCAGCCATTTGCTCCGCCTGTCGCATCGCCTGTTGCAGCAGCTTTTCGGCCTGGTCCGGCGCCTGCTCGATTCCTTCGCAGATCACCGAGCGAAAATCGGTCAGCCCGATCATCGCACATAGCGAACGCAAATGTGGCGTGGCAAAATCCATCGCTTGCAGCGGACCCGCCGAAAAAATCCCACCCCGCACATGCAGCAACATGACCGGCTTGTCACGCAGCAGCCCCTGACAACCCTGCTCGGTATAAACGAAGGTTTTTCCCGCCACCATCACCGTCGCCAGATACGCCAACAGCTGCGGCGGAAAATGCAGATTCCACATCGGCGCGGCAATCACGATCTTGTCGGCGGCGATAAACTGGTCGGTGAAGCGATCGATGCGAGACAGCGCCTGCAAATCCGACGGCAGACGCTCCTGCGGCGGCTTGTCCCAGGCCTTGATCACTGCGTCGTCGATGACTGGAATGTCGCATTGGTAAACGTCCAACTCGGTAATTACATCGGCGGGGTGACGCCGCTTGTATGCCGTCAAAAAAGGCTGCAGCAACCTGCGGGTAAAAGAGTTGCTGCGCGGATTGGCGACAATCGTTAATACTTGGTTCATCGGGGCACCTCCGGGCAGTTAGTTCCAAGTTAGTTCCAAGTCACCGAATGAACCATCAAACACTTTTTCGCGGCCTTTTTTCTAATTGACACCAGCCTGCAAGCTATCTATACTGAAAGCAGCTCATCTACCAATGGTAGAAGGAGAATCCGGGCCTCCGACCGAGGGCCGGCCTTATTTTTTTCGGCAGAAGGATATTGCGAACCGACCGAGAATATCGATAATATAGGTAGACCTTTGACTTGATTGCTACTCTTTCAATTTGGTGATATGATGTCTAAACAAGGTAGCCCTAAGGCAGGTGACTCAGATGAAATTGGATGATTTGCTGAATATGTTTGATGACTCGGATGTTTCGACGTTTAACATCACCGCGTCACCGTTTTTTTGCGTCCGAAAACAACCGGGGCACGCCCGCAATGTTTGCGCCGATTTTGAAAAGAAATATGGTGTATCTTCCGCTGGTTTTGAAAAAATGTATCAAACCGGTACGATCCCTGGCGAAATTTCTTCGGAAGACGCCTTTTACTGGATGCACCAAGTTCGTATTCTCTCGCAGCTTAGTGAGCCGGCAGGATTCACGCCGGACATTGCGAACACCTGGCGAGAAACGACTCAGGTCTTGCTGGAAGATGAAGAATGGATTGAGCAAAAGGGAGGCAGCGCCTCCCTTTATTGTTGCGGTTCAGCGCCATTCCCTTTCTGATACATCGGCTTGCACAAAAATTCGTGAATGCGGATGCCATCCCTCGGATGAAACATAAGTCGCGAAGTCGAGCTTTGCACTACCACTGCCGTGTCGGCGCTCATGGCAATCACCTTTTCCCCTGCGGCCAATTTCCCGCAATCACACGCCATGAGCACCGCTTGTACTCCGAGGTGAAGTCCTTCACTAATCAGACCGAGGGTCCAAATGATTGTTTGAATTCGAAAATCATTCGTTCCTGGAACAATAATCTCTTGGAACGGCATGCCTCCAGCAATGACACGAACCCCGCCCGCCTCCAGCTTATTAATTCTTTCCGGCATCGAAACCAACGTTTCGATGTCCTTTTTATTGCCGCCCGGTTCTCTTTTGACAATCTTTTGACCAGGTGGAAAAGTGGCGGCGAATATTTGAATTGTAGTGTCGCCGGCAAGCGCATTCCTTAGCAACTCCGCTCCCTCTCCTTCGGCGGTGAACACCGCGACATGCCGAATATCCCCTTCTTGCAACCTATTAACGACCAGATCGACGGTCTGTTGCAAATAGTCTCGGCCTTCACCGTCGAAATATACCACACTTTTGATTGTTGACTTCGGCATTATCATCACCCATCCTTTTTTTGGCTTAAACGCGGCTCATAATATTCCTGTTTCATGTCATCCAACGGATATATTTTTGAATCCATATAGACCATGCTCATGACCAACGCCAGCCGGCAATTAAAATTTGAGAAGTCAAACGGAGTCTCCCCGTTTTTCAAATGATTCCCCGCAGTTCGGTGTTGCTCGCTGGTATTGAAGTGGGCCTCTTCACCGCGACCCAGATCAAGCCGGAAAACTTCCAACGCCGCATTTTCCTCCCCTGGTTGAAAATGAAAATGATATTCGGGAACATGGAACTGTCCAGCTTTGGCAGGCACTCCTTCTTCAGTGCATGACAACTCGCTGCCTTGGCTGAAATGTACGCGTCTGTGAGGAATGATCCAGCCCATTATTTGCCCGTCATCTTCATCAACCTCAACAAAATCACGAACTGCTTTCGGGTCATCGATACAGCCTGCTTGCAGCGCACCATCCAAATTTCTAAAATAAGCCCATACATTCCTGATTTTCGAATACGCCATCCATAAACCTCCAAAACATTGGCCTGATCCTTTGGTATCCCGACGGAACCAGCTTTTCGCAACAGCCCTGATATTTTACGCAGCCGATCCCTTCGGCTACGAGGAATTCTATTTACCTTCCCGCCACTACGGCATTCAAAATGGCGGTTTGCTTGTCTGTAGCGTCTTTAAGAT
>CAZOJA010000345.1:0-2719 GCA_964579955.1 uncultured Veillonellaceae bacterium
CGCTCCTTTATATGTATATGCATATTGTAGTTGTTACATTTTTTTCTGTCAAACTTTTTCAACCGGCTGTTTTGCTTGCGGCATATTCAAAAACGGTTACGCTCGGCGATTCCTTGCAAAGCTAGCGGCAATCCTACTCATGGAGATTTAACCCTTTGGTCAACCGGTCGACATGATTCTTCTTGCCAATCATGCCGATCCCCACCAAATTCAGGTCGTTGGTCGCAAACTCGGCAACCTTTGCCCGGTTGTCTTCGTCATTGTAGGTGTTGAATAGTTCCTCGGTATAGATTGCCATGTGCACTTCTTTGCTTTGCGCTTTAAACAATATTTCTTTTAATTGTTCGCTACTTGCCGCATAGATCAGGATGGGTTGCTTCGACATCGGCAGATACATCTTGCCGACGCCGTCCACATAGGGTTCGCCGAGCACATCCTGCCGTCCGCCGATCCCACTCATGATGAATGCGGTTACATTGAGTTTTTGCCACATCAGAAGATCTTGCCGCAATATGGCTACGATTTTGTTGTCAAACTTCATCACAGGCCTCCTCTTCGGTATGCGTGGTTGCCGCGCCGTATCGCTTTGCAGCTGTCTTTTCTTTCCACAGCCCGCCAGGCATGCTATGCCAAATGCGATTTGTATTCAAACGCCGTGATTCCATAGATTCGTTTAAAATGCTTGTTAAGGTGGGATAAGTCAACAAACCCGCATTCTGCCACAGCCGAGTAAATATCCCGTTTTTCCTCCAATAGCTGCTTAGCGCGATTTACCTTGCAAAAAATAAAATACTGATAAGGGGAAATTCCGGCATTCGCCTTAAATGACCTGATGAACTGATACTTTGAGATGGAAAACTCTTTACACAACTCATCTAGGCTGATTACATCATCTATTTTGGCATAGATCATTTCCTTGGCTTTTTTTGTTTGTTTCGTATCTCTTTTACAATCCCGGAAGATATTCTTCGGCTGAAAATTTTCTACAAGAGCCAGAAGCAATTCGCTGCACAAGGCCTCCTCTTCGCCATTCTGAATTGCATTTGAAAGACTGATTATACTCATCCCAAGCGCTTGATTATAAACAACCGGGGAAGCAAACCGAACCAGGTCCTTTTTCCCGAGTATATCCATAAACAGCCTCGGTTCGATATATAGCATGACATAGTCAAGGCCTGAACTATCATGCGCCCGGCCGTCATGTATTTGTTCCGGGTTAAAGAGCATCACCCCATTCTCATGCGACGAATAAAAACAGCCGTCCAAATTGTATTCTTGAATGCCGCGCAGGGTTACACCCATTGCATATTCCTCATGACAATGCTTTTTATAGGTAAAGTCGGTAAAACTGGCGGATAGCGCAGTAATATCCGACGTTTTTTTATATACGAATTTTTCCATACGCCTCATCTCCCCAAAAGTTCAACCAACCCTGAGCCCATTATAGCAGAATAGATCAGAAAAGCTGACATACTTGTGTTAACCAACCTTTGATGCTTTGTCAGGAGTTCCTTGAAAATCGTTCCAAAAATCACCCAGGTCACAAAGGCTAAAAAGCCGATGGCGGTAATCATTGCAACAAACAGCGTCAATGCAGAAGTTTCCGTATGATATGGCATGACGAAGCCGGGGATTACTGTCATTGTAAATAAGACTACCTTGGGATTAACAAACTGCATGATAAAGCCAGTTTGAAAGGTTGCAACCTGCTGTCCCGCGGAACTGGAGGTATCCATTTGATAGATTTGGTACGCCAGATATACGATGTACAGACTGCCAACCACCTGCATAATCATTAATATCTTGGGAATCACGGCAACAAGCAGGGTGTTTAGGATGGCCGAAATCGCCAGTAGCGCCCCAAAGGCCAGCGTGGCTCCATATGCGTATTCCATAGCTTTTTTTGTTCCGTAGCCCTGTACTGTCGACAAAATAACGATATTGGTGGGCCCAGGGGTAAAAGTAACAACGACGCAATATATTACAAAAGATGCAATGTTCACGATAACAATCTCCTTGCAAATTGATTATCATGAATTATACAAAAGAGAATAATTGTACGTATAGTATATTATTGCAGATTTTTTATCTGCGCATCATTAACGATAAAAAGCCAGCCAAGGTGAATCTGTTATCACCCTAACCGGCTTTTTTCGTCTTTATTCCATTTCACACTCGAGTTCCGTCCCATCCAGCAAGCTAACGTCCATTCTGCCGGCATCATAAACCTTCACTTTTTCGACCATCGCAAAATATAGGTCGATGTCAAATTCAGTAATCGGTCTCGCACCTGTGATGATCTCAAGCAATTGCTTTGACTTATATCGCATCAGTACATTCTCGTTCCCCTGCCGTTTTTCCCATTTTTCCAGAAAATACTCTTTGTTTTCAACCATCATATTGAACACATCAACAAAAGCCTGATAGAGCACCCTGTCATCAATGTGCCGGCTGTCGCACCCTCGTTCCCCTTTCTCGACATATTTGCCATTGCAGCGCCAAATAATCCGCCTGAATCGCTCATCGGTGGAGTTCCATACCTTCCTGCCAAACACCTTGCCACATGCCCCACAGATGACTCTGCCGGCGAACGGATTATCGGCTGTCGCATACTCCAGTTTTTGAATGCCATATTGCAGTGCGTAATTACGCCTTCGCTCCATCTCAAGCTGAACCGCTTCCCACATCTCTTTATCAATAATCGCGGGGTGGCTGTCTT
>CAZOJA010000346.1:0-2714 GCA_964579955.1 uncultured Veillonellaceae bacterium
CGGTTTACAAAACCGCTGCTCTGCCGTTGAGCTACGCCAGCAAACACTAGATACTGATTCAGTGACAAAGAGAATTATACAGCAGGCTTTTCGTAATGTCAATGCCAAAAGAAATAGTAATACGAAAAAACTGCAAGCACAATCCGATAATAAGCAAACGAAGCCAGCGTGGACTTGTTGAGGAACCGCAGGAACCAAATCACGGAATAATACGCGACTATATAGGAAACTACAAAGCCTACGGCGATCATCTGAAAATCGGCCATCGACAATCGCGACCAATTCTTGGCCAAGTCATAGACACAAGCCAGCGTCATCAGCGGCAGCGCGATGATAAACGAAAAATCAGCCGCAGTCTTGCGGTCCAGTCCGAAGAAAATCCCGCCGGCAATCGTTGAGCCGGAACGGGAAAAACCCGGCCACAGCGACAAAATCTGGAATAATCCGACGAAAAAAGCCTGTTTGAGCGTCATCTGCTCCACATCGGTGGTCTCTGGACGCCGGTTCGACTTTTCGGCGGCCAACATCAGCAGCGCACCCAGCACCAGCCCGATGATGACTGTAAACGAAGAAAAAAGGTGCCGTTTGATCATTCCATGCGCCAAGAAACCAATCAATCCGACCGGAACGATGCCTGCCGCCACATGCCAGACCGAAAGGCCGGACGGTTTTTGAAACCAGGTTTTCGGTTGCATCAAGGCAATGTATTTGTCCCGGTAAAGGAACGCTACCGAAAGAATGGCCCCCAACTGGATAAAAACTGTGAAAACCGATGCCGCTTCTCCATGAAAGCCAAGGAGGTCTTCCACCAAAATCATATGTCCGGTAGAGGATACGGGCAAAAACTCGGTAACCCCTTCAACAATCCCAACAATAACCGCGATGATGATGTCCTGCAAAATTCTATCCTCCAGCCTGGCGTTTCACACCACGCGAAATTATACACCAATTACTCGGAAGCAGCAAGCGGTCGGGTCAACAACGCCAATACGGTCTGGTCGGTCGGAAAGGCCAGCGGCGGCGGATTTTCAGGGGCAAACCAGCCAAGTTCCGCCAAATCGTCGCCGGCTTCGGCCGTGCCGCCGACAATCTCCGCCTGAAACCAAATACCGACGGTATGGGTTTCCGGATTGTGAAAATTGGACAAGACGGTAAAAACTTCGCCCAGTCTCACCTGCAAGCCGGTTTCTTCCAAGAATTCTCGGTACGCCGCCTGGCGTACTTCTTCATCATATTCGACATAACCGCAGGGAATGCACCACAGCCCCGGATAGCTGGCGTTATCCGCCCGGCGACCGAGCAGCACGGCGCCGCTGCCATCCCGAACGATCACCGCCACCCCGACGATCGGATTCTCATACAAGATATAGCCGCAACTTTGGCATCGCAACCGTTGCCGCGAATGTACCGGGCCGTATTGCAGCCTGCCGCCGCATTTCGGGCAATAGGAAAAACGTTGTCGCCGCATCGTCAACGCAAACTTCCCGAAACGATTACGGCCAAAGCAATCGAATTCAATTTGGTCGCAGGGCTGTCGGCGCGCGAAGTCAACACTACCGGCGCCGCCGCGCCGACAACAATCCCGGCCAAGGGGGTGTTGGCGAAGTAAACCAACGATTTATAAAGAACATTACCTGCTTCAATATTGGGCACAACCAACAAATCAGCCTGGCCGGCCACCTCGCCGCCGATCCCTTTGTGTCGGGCGGCAGCTAACGAAACTGCATTGTCGAGCGCCAGCGGACCATCGATGATGCACCCTTTGATCTGGCCCCGTTCCGCCATTTTCGCAATCATCGCCGCATCTTCGGTCGCTTTCATCGAGGAGGTCACGGTCTCCACCGCCGCCAGCATGGCAACTTTCGTTTGCAGATTGCCGAGAGCGCGGGAAACCTGCAGTGCATTTTCAATGATCTGCACCTTTTGCGCCAAGTCGGGGGCAATATTGATTGCCGGATCTGTCAATAACATCAACCGGCCAAAGCCGCCAGGTTCGAATGCCACGACATGCGAAAGCATGCGACCTGTTCCCAGGCCATCGGTTTTGTCCAGCACCGCCCGCATGAAATCGGCGGTCCCAACCAGTCCTTTCATCATCACGTGCGCCTGCCCCTGTTTCACTAACGCAGCCGCACGCCGGGCCGCCAGCCGTGGATCCGGTTCATGCTCAAGCTCATACAGCGCCGCATCCATTCCCTGTTGTTCGAGCAACTGTCGTGTTTGCGCAATATCGCCTACCAAGATGGCATCAGCGATGCCGGCCCGTTTTGCATCATGCACCGCAGTCAGCACGTCAAGATCGGCAGCGGCTGCCACAGCGATTTTCACGGCCTGCCTTTGCACAGCGGCCTCACTGATTTCTTTCAGGGAGCGAAACATAAGCCACCTCCGAAATATCGTTGCATTATCTTGCCAAATTGTTGAAAACAAGCGGCTGCCGCCCATTGCAACAGGCAGCAGCCAAAATGGAAACTAGTTGGCGACGAACATGGCGGGACAATCAGAGCGTCTGATCACCCGGATGCCATTCCATCGGGCATAACCCGCCGGACTGCAGCGCCTGCAGCACACGCAGCGTCTCATCAATGCTGCGTCCGACATTCAGATCGCAAACCACCTGGTAGCGCAGAATCCCTTCCGGATCAATGATGAACAGGCCGCGCAAGGCCACTCCCTTGTCTTCCAGCAATACGCCATAGTCACGCGACACCTGT
>CAZOJA010000347.1:0-2702 GCA_964579955.1 uncultured Veillonellaceae bacterium
TTTGTTTCGTTTTTGCCAGGGCTGTTTTGCCACCCAAAATATAGAGCTTTTTTCCTTGCGCCTGGCAAACGTCTCCCAGTTTCCCCAGGGCGCCCGGACCGCGAACCACTTTGCCCGGAAATGTCAGCCGGGTCAGCTGATTATTCACACTGTCACTCAAAATTTGTACCCTCCTTGTTGTAAAAAGAAGGGTAAAGAGTTGGAAAACTCCTTACCCTTCTTTAGAAAGCCTATTTCTTGGCGGCGCCGGCAAAGCCGGCCTTTTCAACCAGCCCTTTCAACACTGCTTCGTCTTTTTTCAAATACTCGATAGCCTTGTCCGAAGGCATGTAATTGGCCGTGATCATAAACTTGTCCATTTCCGCTTTGAATTCAGGATTCTTGCTAACTTTTTCTACCGCAGCATTGAACTTTTCAATGATTTCCTTGGGAGTTCCCTTGGGGAAAGCAAAGAAGAAGTATTTGGAGAAGGAAACATCGATGCCTTGCTCTTTAAATGTGGGTACATTTGTCATCTGCGGGTGACGTTTGTCGGAAAGCACGCCAATGACCCTGAATTTCCCTGCGTCGATATATTGTTTGATCAAGCCGTACTGGGTACCGATGATGTCGATTTGGTTGCCCATCAGCGCAGCGGTTTTTGCGGCAGCGGAGCCTACGTCAACCACGTTCAGTTTGATACCGGTCTTTTCTTCGACAGCCAACACGTGGATATGCGTAAAATTGCCAACTTCAGTTGCAAACTTCACGCTCTTCGGGTTCGCTTTCGACTGGTCCACAACATCTTTCATCGTTTTGAACTTGGATTCAGCACTGACAGCAAACACATTGGTATCGTCAAGCAAGGCCACGTTTGCCACAGCCAGATCATCATAAGAAAAATCGGTCAGCCCCATGATTCTGTGCAAGGGAAAACCAGGATGGTAAAACAGGACGGTATAGCCATCTGGCGGGGCATCTTTGACCTTTTTCGTGCCGGCAGTACCGCTGGCAGCTCCAGCATTAACAATAACAACCGCTTTTCCCAGTTCTTTTTCCAGATATTTTCCCATAATGCGGGCATTGGTGTCAGTATCGCCGCCAGCTCCGGCCGGAACAACAATTTGCACCGGTTTGGTCGGGTACTGAATCGCCGGTTTTGCCTCGGGTTTGGCTTCTGGTTTGGCGCCACCGCCGCAACCGGCTACCAATAGACCCAGAATGAAGATCCCAACAACCAGACTCACGATAAACTTTGAGCGTTTCATGAATAAAACCCCTTCCCCTTTTTATTTTAATTTTTATGCACGCCTTAGCGGTCAAACGCCAGCAGGAGACTTTTTTCGGTAACCTTGGTAAATGATCCAGCCAACGGAGAGTGCCGTAAGCGCAAAAAACAGCGCAGCAATCGGTTGGGCGAAAAACGGCATGAAGTCACCGCCGGTGTGCATTAATCCACGCCGCAGATTGGTCTCAACCATCGGTCCCAGAATAAAACCCAAAATTAGCGGCGCCAGCGGATAGCCCAGTTTCTCCAGTCCAAAGCCAAGCAGACCAAAGATCAGCAGGCTCCAGACATCAGTCAGGTCGTTATTTAGGCCAAAAGCACCGACCACGCATAGCGAAATAATGATCGGCAACAAGATGTACTTGGGAATATCCAGCGCTTTGATAAAAATGCGCAATCCCCAAAACTCGACAATCAACATAACAAAATGCGCGATGATCAGCGCCGCGAAAATAGCATAAACTAAGTTGCCGTGCGAGGTAAGCAACAGCGGACCAGGGGTTACGCCATGAATCATGAAGCCGCCGAGCAACATCGCTGTGACCGTGTCGCCCGGAATGCCGAGCGTCAGCAATGGCAGAAATGCACCGCCGACAGAAGCATTGTTCGATGTTTCCGAAGCAACCACCCCGTCAATAATGCCAGTGCCAAATTTCTCCGGCGTTTTGGACTGGCTTTTTGCCACCGCATACGCAAGCAAATTGGATGTACCACCGCCAATGCCAGGCAGAATGCCGATAACCAACCCGATAATAAAAGAACGCGTGAAATTGATTTTTTGTGTCATCGCTTCCGCAAGAGTAAAACCAAATCCTTTTATCTTGCCGAGAGCGATCTTGTGTTTAGCCGCGTCATAAACCCGCCCTTTGACCCAGCATCCTTCTGCTTCCTTCATGACTTCCGTCACCGCAAACAGCCCGATCAACACCGGCAACAGGTCGAAGCCGGAAGACAGTTGGTCAATGCCAAAAGTAAACCGTTGAGTGGCGTCAATCGGTGCAATCCCGACGAAAGCCATCATCATGCCAATCAGGCAGGCGAGGAGCCCTTTGGCCATCGATTTGCCGGACAAGCTGGCAATGAGCGTTAATGAAAACACGGCAATGGCAAAATATTCGTATGGTCCAAATTTCAGGGCGATAGTCGAAAGCGGCGGCGCCAGAAAAATCAGCGCGAAGACACTGAGCAAGCCGCCCCAAAACGAAAATACGATGCCTATCCCCAACGCTTTTCCAGCTTCGCCCCGTTTGGCCATTGGCGATCCGTCGAAGCAGGTGGCGACCGAAGAAGGCGTACCGGGAATATTGATCAAAATCGCCGAAATCAGGCCGCCGGAAACGCCGCCGACATACAAACCGATCAACAGCGAAATCGCCGCGGTAATATCCATGCCGAAGGTCAGCGGAATGCAGAGCGCTACCGCCATGGTCGCCGT
>CAZOJA010000348.1:0-2693 GCA_964579955.1 uncultured Veillonellaceae bacterium
GACGTGATGGGTGGCCGGGTCAAAAAACGTTCCATTCACTAAGAAAATTATCCAGACCGATTAAGGAACTTGGGTTTACGTTAATAAACAGGGACTACGCTTGAACCTTAAATGGTTTTCGCGCAGTCCCTGTTTTTCAGCTTTCCGATAGAGCCTTTTCGATATGCGACCTGGCGCGGCGGGCAAAAATTGTGTCTTTGTCCGGTGCGAAAGGGCAGCTGCGCAACTGTCCAAAAGATTTTTGCCGAAAAAATAAAATAATTCAGAAATGGCAGCAGGATTTTTCAAAATACAAAAGAATATAGTAAAATTAGAAATATAATTTTACTATGTGAAATTATATTTCTAATTAATGAAATTCCGAAATAACATATTGAAGTATGCGAGGTGTTTTCATGTCTGCGGATGACGCACGGGGTGGTTTGAATAATAGTATTACCAAGGCTGTTGCCTTGCTCAATTGCTTTACTTACGAGCAGCCGCGGCTTCGCCTTAAAGAATTGAGCTCGATGGCCAATGTGAATCAGGCTACCGCATATCGGATGCTAACCACACTCAAGGAAAACAACCTGATTGAGCATCAAGACGGTTTTTATTCATTGGGACGGGGTTTTCTGAAATATGAAAGCATCGTGCTGAACTCCATGGAAATCCGGCGAATCGGCTTGCCCTATCTGGAGGAATTGTCGCACAACCTGCGAGTCAATGTGAATCTGGCCGTGTTGGATGACAAAGAGGTCGTTTATGTCGCCAGGGCCGAAACTCCCTATTGTGCATACGGTTATTTTCATATCGGAATGCGGCGACCGATCCACTGTACAGCACTTGGAAAAGTATTGACATGCAAAACTCCCGGGGTTGCCAGCGAATCTTTTAAGCGCGGCGTGGCCCGATACACATTGAATACCATAACCGATGAGGCCGCATTTTTGCAGGAAATCGAACACGTTCGTCTGCAAGGCTATGCGGTGGATCGCGAAGAGTGGAGCAATGGCATCAACTGTATCGCGGCTCCGCTTGTTGACGGCGCCGGAGATGTCGTGGCCGGAATCAGTATATCCGGGCCAACTAGCCTTTACCCGGCTGAAAAGATTTTGGAACATGTCCCGGTGCTGATTGACTATGCAAATCGAATCTCGGCCCACATGCGATCGCGCGGCAACGGTCGCTAAGCGTTCGGCGCCGGTAGTATGTGTCGGGTTTATTTGAGGGAGGTATTTAGCTATGAAAACGAGTAAAAAACAGTTCAAGCCTTGCGGGATAATCCCGGCAGTCGTAACTCCGTTAACGGCAGCAGGCAGTTTCAGTGAACCGGCAATGCGAAAACTGATCAGCTACCTGATTGACGGGGGTGTGCACGGTCTGTTTGTTACCGGAACGACAGGTGAGTTTTATGGACTTTCGCCTGAGGAGAAAAAAGAGATTTTTCAGGTCACGCTGGATGAGACCAAGGGGCGGGTGCCTGTATATGCAGGAACCAACGGCATTACAACCCGTGAAAGTGTCATGTTGACCCAGCTGGCCGAGGAGTGCGGCGTGGATGCCGTGTCGGTCCTCACGCCGATGTTCATCACACCATCCCAGGAACAATTGATCGGGCATTATAAAACGATTGCCGCCAATACTTCATTGCCGGTGCTGATGTACAACAACCCGCCAAAGACCGGAGTCAACCTTACCGCGCCCACCGTCGCCAAATTGGCGGAAGTGCCGAATATCGTCAGCATCAAGGATTCCAGCGGGGACTTGACCTTGACGGCGGAGTACATTCGTTTGACTCGCGGCATCGAAGATTTCAATGTGCTGATGGGCCGAGATACCCTGATCTATGGTGCGCTGTGCTACGGAGCTGCCGGTTCGATCGCCTCCTGCGCCAATGTCGCGCCTCGCTTGTGCGCTGACATCTATGACAAATACATGGCCGGCGATCTGAAAGGATCGCTGGAAGCGCAATTCAAGCTGGCGCCGCTGCGCATCGCCTTTACAATCGGCACATTCCCGGCGGTGATCAAGGAATCGCTGGCTTTACTGGGGATTGACGCCGGTCCCTGCATGGATCCGGTCGGTCCGATGACAAACGAAGAACGGGAAAAGGTACGCCAAGTCTTGATCGGCATGGATCTGCTCAAATAATAATTCTGTATCTGTTTAGGAGGGAATGCAGTTATGGCGCGGTATAAAGATATTTTTGGCGGCCTGTTCTGGTTGGTGGTCGCTGTCGGTATGTATTATGCATCCTTTAGCATCCGGGTATTAGCGATTGGCGGCGGTTCCACTTCTTTTGTCGGTTCAGGGTTTATGCCCCGATTGGTCGCGATTGGCATGGTAATTCTCAGTTTGACCATTATGTGGCAGTCCTGGCAGAAACTGAAATCCGCGCAGACCGGCGTCAGCAGCAACGATGAGTTGTCTTTCCGTGAAAGATATCTGCCGGTGATGGTCAGTATGGGGCTTCTTATTGCCTATATCGCCTTTATGGAAATGTTGGGTTTCGTGATCATGACGGCGGTTTACCTATGCGGCCAGATGTTTATTCTGGCAACGCCGGAACATCGCAGACCGATGCTGTTCGTGGCGATATCTGTTGTGAGTGCTCTGGCCATCTACTATACATTTGTCGAAGTGTTCCAGTTGATGCTGCCGGAAAACCGGCTGTTTTAGGAGGATATTATGCTGGATATGTTTGTTGTCGG
>CAZOJA010000349.1:0-2692 GCA_964579955.1 uncultured Veillonellaceae bacterium
TATGATACAAGGAAAATACTGCGTGGGCCGCGAATGATAGCAAAAGCAAACTGTTCAACTGTAGTGAAAAGCTAAAAAGAAAGGAGCCGAGAAATGGACCAAGGCAAGGAGAAGCGAGGACTGGGCACGATGGAAGGCGTTTTTACGCCGACTATATTGACGATACTGGGCGTTGTCATGTATCTGCGATTGGGGTGGGTAGTTGGAAATGTTGGACTGATTGAAACGATCATCATTGTTCTGCTGGCCCATTCCATCACCATCTGCACGGCGCTTTCGATGGCTTCCATGGTATCAAACATCGAAATTGGCGCTGGTGGTGCTTATGCAATTATTTCGCGTTCCTTGGGGTTTGAAATCGGCGGAGCGATTGGGATTCCGCTGTACTTTTCCCAGGCGTTTTCTGTCGCTTTTTACATCATTGGTTTTGTCGAGCTGTGGCAGAGTTATTTCCCCACTCACTCTGGTCTTTTGATCGGCGTCGTTACTTGGGCCTTACTTACGGCTTTGTCAATGAAAAGTGCGCAGTTGGCGTTTCGCGTGCAGTATTTCGTATTGGCGGCGATCACTATTTCCATTGCCGCGTTTTTAGCCGGTCCGTCACAAAACCCCGGCGAAGTCGTTTGGCTAAGCAGCGTTGGCAAGGTTGACTTTTGGGAAACATTCGCGATATTCTTTCCCGCCGTAACCGGAATACTGGCCGGAGTCAGCATGTCCGGCGAACTGCGGACGCCGCGCCGCAGCATTATCGTCGGAACATTGGCAGCCATCTTTACTGGACTGCTAGTTTACCTCGTACTGGCGTACTGGTTTGCCAGACAGGCAACGGCCGAGGCGCTTCTATCCAATCCGACGATCATTCTGGACCTGGCGTTTTGGCGACCGGCTATCGTAGCCGGTATCGTCGGCGCGACACTGTCTTCGGCTCTCTCGACTCTAGTGGGCGCCCCCGGAACTTTGGCAGCGCTGGCGGTGAACCGGTTGGTGCCGTTTGCTGGCTTTCTCGGACGTAGAGCCGACGATCAGGAGCCGCGCAACGCTATCTTTGTCTCTTCACTGTTTTCGCTGCTGGTGATTGTAGCAGGAAACCTCGACCAGTTGGCGCAGCTGCTCACCATGTTTTTCCTGACAACCTATGGCGCGATCAATCTGGTGGTTCTCATTGAGCAAGGCAGCGGGATCATCAGTTTTCGCCCCAGATTGAAAGTCTCGATTCTAGTGCCGTTGATCGGGTTCGTCGGCTGTATCTTCACCATGCTGCTCATTGACAAACTGTTTACCCTTACTACGATCGTCGTCATTACGATTATCTACAGCATCCTTAGTCGGCGGGAACGCAAGCTGGAATCGCCCTGGGGCGACGTGCGCGGCGGCATATTTACTACTGTTACCGAATGGGCGGCGCAAAAAGCGATTGCGATGGAATATCACCCGCGGATATGGAAACCGTCACTGTTGGTACCAGTCGAACAACCGGAAGATTTTGCCCGAGTCAGCCGGTTCGTTGACAATTTTTTATATCCAGCTGGCAGGCTTTACATTCTTTCGCTCACAAGCGCCCAAGTTGATGATGCCGGGCTGAATGCCCGATATGACGAAGTGCTGAAGCCGATTCTGGACAAGAAGATTTTCATGCGCAAAACGTTGATTCATACCCCGACCGTTTCTTTTGAATCTGGGTTGTATCCATTGACCCAAGTGTTGCTCAACGCCTTTCTGCCACCGAATACCATATTATTCACTCTCAGCGACGATGCGGCAAAACAAACGCAAATGGAACGCATATACCATACGATGCGATCACTCAATGCCGGTTTGCTGTTTTTACATATTCACCCGAAAATTGGTTTTGGCCAGGAACGCCGAGTGAACCTTTGGTTGCGGGATAAGAGCCCCAATATGAATTTGGCAGTGCTGGCGGCGCTGCAACTGACCCGCAATTGGGAAGCGAGGCTGACAATCCTGCGGGTGGTCGAGGAAGAAGCATCGGTCGAATCCGTAACGACGGACCTGGAATTGTTTGTGGAACAAGCCAGATTGCCGGTCAATACGACGGTGCGGGTGTTGAGCGGAGACTACTGCGCTCATATGATGGATCTAAGGGCGGATGTCACAATCATGGGAATGCCGCGCGAATATTCCCAGATGGTCGGCTTTGCCGCCGATTTCCCCGGCACGATCCTGTTTGTCAGGGATTCCGGTATGGAAGACGCTTTTGTATAAGGAGGGATTTTTATGACGCATGTTCTCTTGATTTCCGCTGCCGTCTTTGCGTTTCTGGTCGCACTATTCGCCTTGCAAAACAGTGAAATCGTTCGCGTGGGTTTCCTGGGCTGGAATTTTGAAACCTCTTTGGTGCTGGTTATTCTGGGTTCGGCGCTGCTGGGTTTTTTGACCGCGTTGTTCCTTGGGATGATTATGCAGATCAAGCTTCGGTTCCAACTGTACAAGGCAAGGCAACAGATTCGCTTATTGGAACAGAACGCGGTGGCGGACGTGGTGCCGGAGAAGCTGCCGGAGAAGTTGCCGGCAGGACTGGATAGTACCGGCGAAAAGACGGATAAAGCTCTGGATAAACCATCTTGAGGCGTGTGGGGATTGCCTTCGGCGGAGGAGGCAGCCGCGGATTCGCTCATCTTGGCGTTATAAAAGCACTGGGTGAAAAAGGAATTCACCCGGAAGTCTTTGCAGG
>CAZOJA010000350.1:0-2683 GCA_964579955.1 uncultured Veillonellaceae bacterium
CCCGAATCAAACAAACACCCCGCTTCACTATTCCTTCTACCAACAGGTATCGGAATAATCAGCGGGGTTCTTAAATATTTCAATCGGCATTCTTTTGTCGGCTATACCGGCTATTTATTTATGGCCGGTTTTGCGGGCTGTAGTCAGGTGGCTGCTCAAAAGTTCGAGCGAGTCGAGCGCAATGCCGGTGCCCCTGGCGACGCAGGAAGTCGCGTCTTCGGCCAGATAGGCGGGAATACTGGTCTGTTTGGTGATCAGGACATCCAGCCCGTGCAGCATCGCGCCGCCGCCGGTCATCACGATGCCGCGGTCGATGATGTCGGAGGCCAGTTCCGGCGGCGTCCGTTCCAGTACACTTTTCACGCAGTCCACGATCAGGCCGATCGGTTCGGCCATCGCCTGGCGGATTTCCGCCGAATTGACCACGACGGTTTTCGGCATGCCGCTGACCAGGTCGCGGCCCCGCACTTCCATGCTTTCCTTGCGCATGTCGGTATAGGCGGTGCCGATGCGGATCTTGATCTCTTCGGCCGTGCGCTCGCCGATCATCAATTTCTGTTCTTTGCGCATGAACCGGATGATCGAGTCGTCAAACATATCGCCGGCCACTCGGATCGAAGAACTGACCACGATGCCGCCCAGGCTGAGCACAGCCACATCGGTCGTGCCGCCGCCGATATCGACGACCATCGCGCCGCAGGGCTCGGCGATGTCCAGTCCGGCGCCCAGCGCCGCCGCCAGCGGTTCCTCGATCAGGAACGTCTCCTTGGCGCCGGCCTGCAGCGCCGCTTCCAGCACCGCACGCTTCTCGACCGTGGTCACGCCCGAAGGCACGCAGACCATGATGCGCGGTTTGAAAAACAATGCCTTGCCGGCGACTTTTTCAATGAAATAGCGCAACATCTGCTCTGTCGTCTCGTAGTCGGCAATCACGCCTTCACGCAAAGGACGCACCGCGACGATGTTGCCAGGCGTCCTGCCGATCATGCGGCGGGCTTCCTCGCCGATGGCCAGGATCCGACCGGAGTCGACGTCCTTGGCAACGACGGAAGGCTCGTTCAATACGATCCCCTGCCCCTTGATGTAGACCAGAATGGTGGCCGTTCCCAAATCAATGCCAATATCGTGAGCAAACCCAAATTTCACGCCAATCCCTCCGTCAGCATCCTCATTCCGCTTCCCTTCTGGATATTTCGGCGCCGAGCCCTCTCAGTTTGTCGACAATCCGGTCATATCCGCGATCTATGTGGTAGACGGAGCCGATCTCCGTCTGTCCTTCCGCCGCCAATCCCGCCAGAACCAACGCCGCGCCGGCCCGCAGGTCGGTCGCGGTCACCGGGCAACCGGTCAGTTTCTTGACCCCGTCCAGCATTGCAATCCGTCCGTCGACCCGGATACTGGCGCCCATCCGTTTCAATTCATCCACATGCATGAACCGGTTTTCGAATACGGTCTCCGATATGACGCTACTGCCTTCGGCCACCGCCATCAGCGCCATGAACTGCGCCTGCATGTCGGTCGGGAACCCGGGATAAGGCAGCGTCTTGATGTCGACGGCGCGCAGGGGACCGTCGGCGACAACGCGGATCTGGTCGACATCCTGCTCAATTTTTACGCCCGCTTCTTTCAATTTGGCCACTAACGGTTTCAGATGTTCATACAGCACATTTTTCAGCAACACGTCGCCACCGGTGATGGCGGCCGCGACCATAAAGGTACCGGCTTCAATCCGGTCGGGGATCACGGCGTAGGTCGTGCCGGTCAGTTTTTGCACCCCTTCGATGCGGATCGAGTTCGTGCCGGCGCCGCGCACGTTGGCGCCCATGGAGTTGAGATAGTTGGCCAGGTCGACGATTTCCGGTTCCTGGGCCGCATTCTCGATGATCGTCTGTCCCTGCGCCAAGCTGGCGGCCATCATGATGTTCTCCGTGGCGCCGACGCTGGGAAAATCGAGATAGATTTTTGCGCCGCGCAGGCCCTTGGGGGCGCGGGCTTCAATAAAGCCATGGCCTTGGATGATTTCTGCGCCGAGCGCTTCAAACCCCTTCAGGTGCAGATCGATCGGCCGACTGCCGATGGCGCAGCCGCCCGGTTGCGAGATCCGCGCTTCCTGGAATCTCGACAGCAAAGGCCCCATAACCAAAAAAGAGGCCCGCATCTTTCGGACCAGTTCGTACGAAGCTTCGCAGCTTTTGATGCCTGTACTGTCGACAAAAAGGCTGCCGGGCTCGCGACGCGTATGCAGGCCGAGGTATTGCAGCACCTCGGTGATGGTCTTCACATCGTCCAAATCTGGGATTTCTTCAATGACAGAAGGGGTGGACGCCAACAGCGAGGCGGCGATGACCGGCAGCACAGCATTCTTTGCGCCACTGATCTTGACCGTCCCCGCGAGTCTGCGTCCCCCCTGGATGAATAACTTTTCCAACTGAACAAATACTCCTTACGTTGCCCGTCCCCGCCGGGTATGTTCCGCAATTTTCAAACGAACCAAGGCTCGCTGCAACGCCAGTTCCGCTCGGCGCACATCGACATCCGCCTTGTGACTCAGACGCTCTTCGCCCGCGCTTTTGCCTCGGCGGCACGGCGGACATCAATTTCCTCTTCCATTTCCGCGCAAGGAGTCAGCACGGAAATCCGGTTGTCCCGGACTTCCATGAACCCATTGCAAACGGAAACTTCA
>CAZOJA010000351.1:0-2683 GCA_964579955.1 uncultured Veillonellaceae bacterium
GGCTGAGTTTGTTACTGATAGCTTTGATGCGGTTGTACTGTCGTTTTCGATTGTGCACCTGAAGGATATGGAAGCCGATAAATTGCTGCGGCAAGCGATCTCATGGACTAAAAAGAACGGGTATATGTTCGTCAGTTTTATGGCAGGAAAAGTGGCGGGATTCGAGCAGACGAGCTTTTCCCGGCAGCCGATTTTTTTTAACTACTTCGACCATGGCATAATAGCGCAACTTCTCAGCGAGCAAGGGATGGAAATCATCCATTCAGAGCAGCAAGATTATCACGAACCCGATGGCGCCATCACTCAAGATCATTTCATCTTTGGTCGAAAATCCGTGTAGGTGTGATCGCAATGTTGAAATTGATCCCGGTGGCAGGGGCATGGGGATTATTCGCAGATTGCGAGGGTGTCGCTGCGCGCGGGCTTCAGCCCGCTTTTTTCATACCTGTGGGCTTCCTTCACGCCCTCATAGGAACTGCGACCAAGATTGTGGGCAGGCAGGATGGGGCAGTGATACTTAGCGGGGGACAAAACTTCCTCCCTGCAAGAAGAAAATTCCGGCTAAACCGATAAATAATGCAATTTTGTTCAGCATTAGCGGTGCATAACGCACCGATTTTGAAAGAATGATAACCATAAAACAAGAGGTTGGAAAAAATAGAATCGAAAAAAAGAGCAGTTTCGTAAAAATGCTATTTCCGGAACCAGGTCCATCAAATATCATTAATAAAAACGGGAAAATAGGAAACAAGAGAATGTATGTCAAAACAAGCCCAATCACAGAAAGTACTGTTACTACACTGTTTTGTTGGTTTTGGTCTAGATTTGCTCCACACCAAGAGCAATAGCTGGAGTCTTTATTGATTCGTCGCCCACAATAGAGACAAGATTTCATGCCACGAATCCCCCTGCAATCCAGTTGTTCAAGACGCCGCTTTTTCTTCACGCAGCCTTTTCTTTGCAAGCTCTATATCGATTTGCTCGCCGCCCCATAAAATGTAGTAGAATATGTTGATTTGCACTATCGTTATGAAACCTCCAAACGGCCAGCCCACCGCTAGTATTGCGGGGATGCCTTGCAACAGGTTCATGCCGGTGATAATTGAGCGCGCGTTGCGGTGGCTGATTCTTTTGAATGAATCAACATGAGGAGAAAGCCGCTTATTATAACGAGCACTACCTGGCCCAGCAAATAATAGTGAATTGTGTATTTCATGGCTGTCTCCTCCGGCTGAAAAATCGTGGATTAGGCGCTGTTTTTCGCAGTGCTGTTTTCGGTCAGTATGGCAAAGACCGCGGCGATACGCAAGTCAAAGCGGTTGCCTGCGTCCTGGGTTAGGTCAATGTTTTTCAAGTCCATGAAGTATTTCCCCAGCGTGGTCCCGCTACTGTCCTGCAAAAGCCAGTATTTGAATACGGTTGTGCCGGGAAAATGGTTATTGTTCGATACAATCGCTCCCAACCAGGTTTCCAGATTGCCTTCGTTCTCGACCACGGTTTCCAGCTTCAGGGCATAAATCAGAGCCTGCGTCGTGTCGTAAAACTCCCAGCGCTGATTGGCGACAATTATACTGCCAATAAAAGACTGACGATCTTTGACCGTATATTTCTGCTGCGGGATTTCTTCCGTGACCTGCAAGATACAATCGCCGTACAGCGTGCCGGAAAATAGCTGGATTGTACGCACGTTCCCTTCCATTACGTTGCAGCGGGCTGTCCAAAGTTTCAATTTATCTTTTGCAGCAATCTGATATTCGAGAGAGTTGCCTGTATGGGAGATTCGCTTCAAATTGAGGTCTCGACCGCTATCAACCGTTCCAGCCGGCTCCTGTTTTCGTTCGCGGATGATTTTTGCGTTGGGCTTTATGGCCGGGGTTTTAGGAGTTTTGATTCTCTTTTTTTCAGCGGGCAAATTGCTGAACCAACGGTAGAAAAAGCCAACCGTCTCGAAAATCGCCCACAGGATTAACGTCAAAATTCCGCCGAAAAACTCGAAAGCAATGCCCCAGTTTTCATTGAATTGATCTGCGATCAGCATTATCACGATACTTGTGATTGCGGCCATTATGAACCGCCAATTCATAATGCTTCCTTCGAATGCGTTATAGGGTTTTCATGGGTTCGGGGGATTGTCTGGCCGGGCATCGGTGAATTCACCTCCACTTTTATTTCTTCCGGCCATTCATTTCCATTTCCTTGAGTCCTGGGCCCCGATTGAATAGGACTTGCGATTCATTTTTTTGTTTCTTGATTCTACCCTCTCTTGCCGGGGATATCTACGGCCCTGAAAACCGGCGAAAAACCGCTCAATTTGACATAATCGAAACGCTCCAGGATCGGTTTTAAGGCCGGTGGAAATGGACGCAAAGGTTAACGTACCGGGCTATTTGGCCCGGTATTTTGTAATATTTCCGCCACCGGAAATATTTCGTTACCACACAGGATTATTTCTTGCTTTGTTTAACTGATACTCATAGCGTTCAATCATAAATACAAGGGGCAGGGGGTGCGTGTATGAGCGACAATTATTACGACCGGGAAAAACTCTACCGTGAAGTTTGGCAGCAACCGATGACGATTGTGGCGAAACAATATGGAGTATCCGACGTTGCAATAAAAAAAGTCTGTAAAAAAATGAATGTGCCGACGCCAGGCAGAGGCTATTGGCAACAAGTGCAAGCAG
>CAZOJA010000352.1:0-2669 GCA_964579955.1 uncultured Veillonellaceae bacterium
CTTGGCGGCATATCGATAAGCAAAGCCGAACCAACCCCAAATACCAGATATACTGCGCCGAGAATGTTGAGGGCAGTCATCACTCCATAGCTACCGATCTGGGAGCTGGCGAATGGGGAAAAAATCACTGTGCCAAAGCCCAGCCCGCCAGCAATCAGACCCGAAGCCAATCCCTTCTTATCAGGGAACCATTTTACGGTGTTAGACATCGCGCAACCACAGACGGTTCCTACCCCCAAGCCGGCAACGACACCATGCGTCAGGTATAGAAAATTCAGCGACGAGCTAAACCCGGCCAAAAATATTCCAGTTCCGTAAAGGACTGCACCGACGGCCATCGCGATCTTCAGTCTTTTTTGCTGCATGATCATTCCAGCGATAGTCATTGATATTGGCATCATCGCGACAATAAGTGTAAAAGTTAGCAAAGTTTCACTTGGCGTCCACTTAAAAAGGTCAATAAGCGGTTTTTGAAAAACACTCCAAGAATAAACTGATCCTATACGCAGATTGCTGATTATACTGGCTATGAGAATGAGCCATCTGTTAGGAGTCTTTTTTCACCATTTTGCCCTCCATCTTTTTATTTTTGTTCTATGGTTTTCTGCGCACTTCTTTTTCAGTGGAGCTTTGTAACAAAGCTCCACTCTTGCTATGGAACTATTTATAGTCATAAAATCCTTTTCCAGTTTTACGACCATAGTGACCCGCTCGCACCAGTTTGCGCAGCAATGTTGTCGGGCGGTATTTGGAGTCAGCTGTAGTTTTAATTCTGCTTACAATTGTCTCGACTTCCTCTTTCGTTCTTTTTTCTTTTTCAAGATCTCGGTTTAAATTTTTCTTAATGGTTTGGAAACCCTTTTCCACAAACTCCGCCTTTATATCGCAGATGATCGTCGCAAAACCAGCCTGTGCAGCTACTTGGGCAATAACATTGCAAATACTGTACCAATACTGCCAGGATAAGCTTTCACAAGTGACTCCACTTGAGTTGTCAAGCTGTATAATGCCTTATATCACGGCATTTTCCCGCAACAAAAAAAATTTAACGGACTATGAGTTATTAATTTTTTTATGCTATTTGAATAATCGATGGTGCAATAATTTCACCAATGGTTGTGTCAACAGCGATGATAAAATGCACGAAAAAGACTTGGCTAATGCCAAGTCCATCGATCTTTACAGCAAATATTATGGCGCAGTCTTACTGCAGGCGCATTGGTCTTGCATCAATATCAAACCAAAATTGTCGCCTGAAAAAAGTCAATCATCATCGCCAATTTTTCACCAAACTGACTTGCCTACCCTTGACCTTACCAAAATTTGATGGATAAACAGAATGCCTCTATAATGAAAATTTCGGTTGCTGTCATACATTGTCGGCTGCTTTATCAAAGCCAGCCGTCTCGCGAGCCACTTGTTGGAAAACCTCGGATGTGTCTTCCTTGATCCAGCGGAAGACTTTGACGGCCAAGGTCTGCGGTTGCGTAACGCCTTTCATCTGGATAGCGGGTTTGCCGCCGAGATTGACGCCGCCGCTGTTTTGGGCCGTAACATCCACGTCGGCCCGTGGTTTCTTTTCGTAAAACATCAGCGCTTGGGTATAGTCTTCGGTGTCGGCCGTGACGATACCTGGGTCCGTTTTAGCGCCTCACGGCCATAACTGATTTCGACCTCGGTAATACTTCGGAATATCTGCGGGAACGGTTGCCCAAAACATTCCTTCAATACTTTGACCTGAAATGCGTTTGTTTTCGCACAGCCATTGCTTTTTTTGACTTCACGTGTAACAAGACGAAAATCATGCCACGTTCCTGTAACGTCAGGTGTATAAAAGATCGTACGGTTGTGGCGTGGTATGCCGGGATTGAACAGTCATGGCTGATTTCTCCAGATGATTGGGTTTGGAAGCTTACACCATACACGGTTTCTCACTATGGCTGTTTGTTTATTGCATGGACTCTGTAGCCTTTGGTTTTACAATGAATTTTTGTGTTTTATTCGCTAAGCAGCCCAAAACCCTGCTGAAATGATGGCAATAAGTTGGCGAGACCAGACCTCACCGATTCCATAACGTTTTTTTTGATTTCCAACTGCATATTTTCAGTAAGGGGCTGGACCTGTCACGGATTCTGGTGATATTATTAAATGCGGATTTGTTGCTTCGGTTCTGTTGCAGTAGTCCATCTTTACCAGATTAAGCGACGTACTGCTTGATGATCATCGGCGCATGGTTTCGCCTAGGGGGCAGCCTGCAACCGGAATTTGCAGCGACTCAGGTTTTGGGGTGAATTTATCAATGTTTGCCAGGAGTTCCTATTCACCGTTTCTAGATAACGGCATTTGCGTCTTGTTGTTTTTTTATGTCTGTGTTTTTCCGTTCAGCATCGCAGCGGGAAATTTTTGTATTGATGCAGCCTTGATACTGGCTGGTATCCGTATTTTTTTTTCGCGTCAAAATTTGCATTGGGACCGCAAAATCATATTATTCATTTGTCTGTACGGGTTTATGATGCTGTTGTCGGCGCTTCGTTCCGTTCCGCTGCAGTTGGGCTTGCGGCAGGCGTTCAATGCCATTTATTATCTGCTACCTCCCTTTGCGTTGGCTCACTTGTTCATATTGCCGCGACAACGTTTCTACTATCTTTATCTTATGCTGCTGTCCGTAC
>CAZOJA010000353.1:0-2662 GCA_964579955.1 uncultured Veillonellaceae bacterium
GTGACTGGAGTTCAGACGTGTGCTCTTCCGATCTCATTGCCAACTCACAGCCGCCACCCAGTGCAAAACCATTGACAGCGGCAATAACTGGCTGCGGCAGGTTTTCCAGCTTGTTAAAGACTGCCTGGCCCAGTTTGCCAAAATTGCGCCCTTCCATCGCTGACATTGACTGCATCTGCGCGATATCAGCACCAGCCACAAAAGCCTTGTCGCCGCTGCCTGTGAGAATGACGACCTGGACCGTGGAATCCTTGGCCAGCATGTCCGCCAATTGATTCAATTCGTCCAAAGTCTCCTGATTCAAGGCATTCAGTGCTTTAGGCCGGTTCATCGTTATTACGGCGATTCCGTCCTGATTCTCATAAAGCAGATTTGCAAAATTCACTGTTATCTCACCGCCTATCGCTTTTAAATGCTGTAATCATAGAAACCTTTGCCGCTTTTTCGTCCCAAATGACCCGCCTGCACCATCTTTTTCAGCAAGGGGCAAGGCCGGTATTTGGGGTCGCCAAATCCATCGTGCAGAACTTCCATAATATACAGAACCGTATCGTTGCCGATCAAGTCCGACAGCGCCAATGGCCCCATCGGGTGATTAAAGCCCAGTTTGGCTACCGTATCGATGTCCTCGGCGCTCGCTACCCCTTCCATCAGTGCGTAGACGGCTTCGTTAATCATCGGGATCATGACCCGGTTGCCGATAAACCCGGGGAAATCTTCTATTTTCACAGGAGATTTGCCCAGTTTTTCGATGAACGCCTTTACGGTGGCAAAGGTTGCTTCACTGGTCGCCAAACCCTTAATCAGTTCAACTAGTTTCATCACCGGTGCGGGATTGAAGAAGTGCACACCCAGAACTTTGTCGGGACGCTTGGTCAGGGCAGCAATCGCCGTGACTGGCAGCGAGGACGTATTGGTGGCCAGAATCGTATGCGCCGGGCACAGTTGATCCAGTTGCTGAAAGATGCTCTTCTTGATTTCCATGTTTTCAATGGCGGCTTCCACAACCATATCCACATCGCAAGCCGCAGCATCCAACTCTACCACTCCGCTGATACGCCCCATAACCGCCTGCATTTCTTCAGGTGACATTTTCCCCTTTTCAACACTTTTCGCCAAGTTCTTCTCGATACCGGCAATCCCTTTACGAACAAACTCTTCCTTGATATCGCGTAGTACCACTGCCAGCCCGCCCTGCGCCATCACTTGCGCGATACCGCTGCCCATTTGACCGGCGCCAATGACAAGAATCCGTTTAAATTCCATAGTTATCCCTCATTTCGCAAACGTGATCTTCTTGATAAATTAGGCGTTAATTCCACTCATCCGATAGTCTTTGAGATCCGGTGATACTGTAAACGAAGCTTCCGTGCAGTTGATAACGTCTTCCACCGATAAGGCCGGATCCTTTTCGACCAAGACCAGGCTGCCGTCGACTACGTGGAATACGGCTTTTTCCGTAATAATCACATTGACCACGCCGCAGCCGGTTACCGCCAGTTTGCATTTTTTCAGCACTTTGGATTCACCGGTTTTATCGTTGTGCTGTAATGTGCAGACGATTTTCTGTGCGCCTCTGACCAAATCCATCGCGCCGCCCATACCGGGGGAAAAGTCATTTTTAGCGGCATTTTTGGCCCAGTTGGCGATATTTCCCTCCTGGTCGACTTCCAAGCCGCCCAGAATTGCGGTATTCACATGACCGCCGCGAATAATCGCAAACGAATCGCACAGATCGAAAATCGAACCGCCAGGCAGTAAGGTAATCGGCTGTCCACCAGCATTCGCCACATCAGGGTCCCCTTCCTTGACATACGGCGTAGGCCCCATCATCAGGCAACCATTCTCCGACTGCAGGATAACTGATACACCTTTGGGCAGATAGTTCGGCACCGCAGTCGGCATGCCGAAACCAAGGTTTACAAATTCACCGTCGTTTAATTCCAGTGCTGCTCGACGAGCAATGATTTCTCTCGCATCCATGAAACATTCCTCCTATTTCTTTTTTTTCAGCGCGTTGATAGATTCCCAGCGATTGTTGAACACTTCGGTATGTTCAGCAAAAGTATAGCCCTGAACGACAGCCTGAACATAAATGCCCGGCGTGCCAACGAGATTGGGATCGATATCGCCAACTTCGGTGATTTCATTCACCTCGGCAACTGTATATTTTGCTGCGGCAGCAACAATTTTATTGCTGTTGATCGAGACGCCGCGGTATTGCACATTGCCGATTGTGTCGCCGCGATAACCCTTAATAAAGGCGAATTCTGCCGCCAAAGGCAACTCCAGCAAATATTCCTTGCCGTTGATGGTTAATTTTTGTTTGCCTTGCTCCACCAGCGTGCCCACTCCAGTCGGCGTGAGGACGCCGCCCAGCCCGGCGCCGGCTGCACGGACTTTTTCGGCCCAGGTTCCCATCGGATAAAGTTCCACTTCCAGACGGCCGTTTTTATATTCTTCCAGCAGTTCCGGGCAAGTGCCAATATGCGAGGTAATGATTTTTTTCACCTGGCGGTTTTTGAACAGGATGGCCATATCGAAACCGCCGCCAGGCATCCCGCTGACATCGCTGATCAGCGTCAGGTCTTTGACCCCGGACGCCGCTATGGCATCAATGCATTTTAGAGGCGCCCCTACTCCTAAAAAACCTCCCAGTAAA
>CAZOJA010000354.1:0-2659 GCA_964579955.1 uncultured Veillonellaceae bacterium
TTCCCTACACGACGCTCTTCCGATCTCTGCTGTTGGTGAGAAACAAGAACTCTTTCTTTTCACGATATAACCAATCGACAAATTCTTTGACGCCCGGCAGCAAGTTATTGCCTTTATAGATTACACCATCCATATCACATAAGAAGCCTTTTTTTGACCGCAAGGATTCCATGATTGACGCCCCTTTCCAGTTAAACCGCGACACAAATATTATTCTTGCCGGTTCAATTTCTTACAGAGTAGTATTCTTCGATCATGAACCTTTCCCCTTCTGCGAAATACGATGAGGTGTTTGGACATGGAGCTGTCGTTAAAAATAATCGCCCGGATTCGGACTGACTTTCCGACAAAATTTGGTATTCCTCGTCAAAGCGGTCTTGTCGAGTCGCTAAAAGGCATGATTGTATTTGAACCGGAATACCGAAATCCGGATGCAGTGCGTGGTTTAGAAGGGTTTTCGCACATTTGGCTTGTCTGGCAGTTTTCAGAAAGCTTGCGCGATACCTGGTCGGCTACGGTGCGACCGCCACGGCTCGGTGGTAATATAAGAACCGGCGTATTTGCCTCTCGGTCGCCTTTTCGTCCCAACCCGCTTGGTCTATCTTCGGTCCGCCTTGCCATGATAGAAGCGCATCCCGACTTTGGACCGGTATTGCATGTTACGGGTGCGGATTTGATGGATAAAACCCCAATCTTTGATATTAAACCTTATATTCCCTTTACCGACAGCCATCCGGAAGCAATCGGCGGGTTTGCCGACTCGGTTCGGGACTACTCGTTGACGGTGGAGTTTCCCGAACAATGGATCCGGCTTATCCCCGCTGACCGTCGCGAATCCTTGATCGGTGTTTTGGCGAACGATCCCAGACCCTCATATCAGGATGATGCCGAACGCATATACGGTTTTGCGTTTATGCAGTATGATATCCGATTCACGGTGCGCGAAGGCACTTTATCAGTCTGCGAGGTGGTGGAACGATGAGGAAGTTGCTGTTGATTGCAACCGGAGGGACAATCGCTTCCGGAAAAACAGCAGAGGGGCTGGCGCCGAAGCTCGACCCGGAAGAAATATTGTCCCATGTTCCTGAATACAGAGCGTTCTGTGATGTTGATGCGGTTCAGATCATGAATCTGGACAGCACCAACATCCAACCGGAAGACTGGCTTTGTATCGCTGCGGCGGTTCAGCGGCAATATTTGAATTATGACGGGTTTGTCATTACCCATGGAACGGATACGATGGCTTATACCGCTGCCGCATTGTCATATCTGATTCAGAATGCGGAAAAACCGATCGTGTTGACAGGGGCGCAAAAACCGATTGATGCTTCTATTACCGACGCAAAGAAGAATCTGTTGGATAGTCTGCGTTTTGCCGCTGATTCGAGGGTGAAAGGTGTATTTGTGGTTTTTGACGGAGCTGCGATTTTGGGAACCCGCGCCAGAAAAGTCAGGTCCAAGAGCTTTCATGCGTTTGAAAGCATCGGTTATCCAGTGGCGGCATTTATCGATGACAGCCGGATTATTCATTATTGTGAAAACCAGTCGATGGAAACCGGGGTGAAGTTTTACGGCCGCTTGAATCCACGGATTTTTCTGCTCAAACTGGTGCCGGGAATGGAACCGGCTGTCCTTGATTACATTGCTGAACGCTATGACGTTGTAATTATTGAATCTTATGGAGTCGGCGGGATCCCGTTCCATGAAAAACGCAATTTTTTAGATAGCATTGCCCGGTTGCATCAACAGGGAAAGCTTGTCGTGATAGCTTCACAAGTGATGTTGGAAGGGAGCGACGCTAGTTTATACGAGGTAGGGGCGCGGGCCCTCAATCAATACAATGTCTTGCAGGCATTTGACATGACTACGGAGGCGGCGCTCGTCAAATTAATGTGGATCACCGCAGAAACCAGCGACAACAATGAAGTAAGACAACTGTTTTACCAGCGGATTCACCATGATATTTTAGCCTGAACCTTGAAGCAGTCAAAATACGTTCGCTTCAATGCGGAAAGGAACTCCAAAGAATGACAAGGAAAAGAAGTGGCCTGATTGTTGCTGTTTGTGCGGTGACATGTTTGGCGATTGGCGGCTTGATGTTTTTTGTGACCAGTCAGGTTGATGAGGCTGCTGAGCGGTTTAATTCTGACGGAGTTCGCACCGTGGCAACCATTATCGAATTTCGTGAAGTATCAAGCGGGCGGCAACCACGCCGGCGTACGGTGGCAGTCGCCACGGCTGATGGTGAGATAATGGCTTCGCACATATTGATGAGCGAAGGCGAAATTGCAGCGTTGAAATCCGGACAAGCCTTGAAGGTTCTGGTTTTGAGGGCCGACCAGTTACCGGAGACACTACTGGAAGGCAAGTTGTGGTTTGTCACCCAATCCTCGGTGGACCGGCATTTGCGAAGTCCGGCGCGCCATTGGGGCTGGCCGGCTGCCAGCGTGTTTTTGGTCGCAGGTTGTTTGTTGGGAGTCTACGCGCTGCGGAAAGCGAAGTGACGTCTGAGATGTTTCAGACGTTTTTTAAATATAAGTCTGGAGGGATTACATACCTTGTGCCGAAAGTCATTAGCGATGGCAATCAAGCGATTATTGAATAAAGGGGTGTAGAAATGAAACGTATTGCGGTTGCTGTTCTAATGATCATTAGCCTG
>CAZOJA010000355.1:0-2656 GCA_964579955.1 uncultured Veillonellaceae bacterium
GGTGATTTTCTCCGGCACGGTCACTTCCAACATGATTGGTCCTCCTTACCATTTTTCACAGTCGATCGCTTTATAATAGTCAATTATAATTAGTCCAACTGTCGAGTTTGCCACACTTATCGCGCGAACTTTCAACTGCCAATTTTGGACTTTCTCGGCAAGAAAATATCAGCAGTCAGGCCCAACACCTTGGCCAATTTTACCGCGACATCGATATTCAGCCGGATGTTGCCGCGTTCGAATTCGCTGACCCATTGTTTGCTTTTGCCGATTTTTTCGCCGATTTCCGTCTGGGTTAAATTATGTTTCAGTCGTTCCCTGCGCAAAACTGTTCCGTACATATTGCCACCCCCTCTCTTGCTGTCGGCCTCATTATAGTCCAATATATTTAGTCAGTCAATCAGCAAACTTTTCAATTCAACGCCCTTTACAGTACATAATTTTTGGACTAAAATGATGGTAGATCTACTTATTTCAACAAGGAGGGGTGGTCGCTTTGTTATCCGAACAAATCAAACGTCTACGAAAAGAAAAAAAACTTTCTCAGCGAGAACTCGGCCTCATGTTCAACGTGATCAAGCAGACTGTTTCGAGCTGGGAAACGGGAAACAGTAAACCCCCTCATGATATTCTGGAAGCTATGGCAGATTTTTTCGGCGTTACCGTCAGCGAAATGTATGGCAGAAAGGAGAAAAAGTCATTTGTCGAAGAGGACTGGCCCGACCTTGTCCAGGTCCTGCAGTCCTCTGGCCAACGGGCTACGCCGGAAGAAAGGAAGAAAATCGCAGCAATAATTCGCGCTTCATTGGAGGGATAGTAGTATGGAAACACCACCGGACCAGCCGCGAATCGGTTGGGCGACATCAATGGCCGAAAATCTCCTCAGGGATGAAGAGATTTATGCTCCTGCGGTGCCAATCGACGAACTTTTGGAACAGTATGCCACTATCGTCACGTTTAACGACCCTTGCCTCTCCACAAATTGCTATGAACACGATTCCCTTTGGCATGTTGAAATCAATGAAATGCAAACCCTTGGCGAGCGTCATTACGCAGAAGCGCTCATGCTCGGGCATCTGAAACTGCATCATTTGGACTACGATCTGGACGCCCTGACCGATTCGCAATTAGCGCTGTTAAACTGCGAAGCCATCTGTTTTGCCGACTGCATCACCATGCCAATGCCTTGGGTGCTCGCGGCCTGTCCGCATGGTCGTGTCAATTACGCCTCCGCCGATACGCTGGCAGGGTTGTTTTCCGTATCGCGCAGCGCCGCGCTGCATCGGTTGCACGACTTGGGGCTATATGCACCGGAGGATTTTCACGACTGGCGACACCCCTACCACCCGGAAAACTCGCTTTTCGTCTCCCGTCGCCCAGCAACCGGCGCAACAAAGAACAACGATCCTTTCCACCATTAGCGACTCGAACGTTTAGGAGGTGACACTTATGCCGCGGCTGAAAAAACGGGCCGATGGCCGCTATCAAGCGAAAATTCAAACTGGTTATGATGTGGACGGAAACCCAGTATACAAATTTGTCTATGCAAAAACCGAAGCCGAATTGGAGTCAGAGAAAGAACAGGCCCGACGACTGGCGGGCACAGGCGATTTCTCCAATGCAACTGTGGGTGAATGGCTGGATGAATGGTTAGTGATCCGGCACATGGATGTAGATGAAAAAACTCTGAGCGAACGAACCTACGACACCTATGACGACGTGATTCGACTGCATTTGAAGCCCAAGCTGGGGCCGTTAAAGATGCAAAATTTGCAGCCGGCGCATATTCGCAGCATCATCAAGGCAAAGCTGAATGAAGGCTTGTCCGGCCGCAGAGTCCAGTACATCTATACCGTTCTTAATATGGCGCTAACCCAAGCGGAAAATGACCGGATGCTCTTGTGGAATCCCTGCAAGGCTGTGAAAAAACCCAGTTGTGAAAAAAGACAGTATGTGGTGATTTCAAAAAAGCAATATGACACCATCATTAAAGCCGTCGAAAACTCCGATTTAAAGCCCTTGACTGAATTAGCCTGGGATTCCGGCATGCGCCTCGGCGAGCTCATGGGCCTTACTTGGTCGGCAATCGATTTCAATAAATCGACGATTACCGTAAAACAAACCGTGCGCAGGACCAAGACAAAAGGGGTTCATGTATCCGAAACGTTAAAAAGCGCAAACGCCAATCGGGTGCTGCCATTGACGATCAGTGCCGCCACCGCCTTAAAAGAGCATAAAAAAAGGCAGGCTGCTCATCGCCTGTCCTGTGGAATAAAATATCACGACGAATTCGATCTGGTCTTCCCGCAGCTGGATGGATCACCGCAAGACCCAGCCAACGCCTCAAGAGATTGGGGGAAAATAAAGCGCGATCTCGGCCTGCCGCCAGAATTGCATTTTCACGACCTCAGGCATACTTACGCCAGCACGTTGGAAGAACTGGACGTGTCGGCAAAGAAAATCCAGCTACTCATGGGGCATGCATCAGCAACCTTCACAATGGATACCTACATCCATAAAACAGAAACCATGATGGATGGAATCAAGGAAAAGCTCGAGAACCGCAACAAGCCGAAAAAAAAGTTGGTAGTCAAAAAGTAGTCAGTTGACGGCAGACTGTAAAAAAAGGCTTCCGGCGAAAATCGCTGGAAGCCTT
>CAZOJA010000356.1:0-2651 GCA_964579955.1 uncultured Veillonellaceae bacterium
ATTGGATTTAACTCTTGAGCAAGATATGATTGAACCTCATCTGCGACCAGATAGCAATGAAATTCGAGTGATTGATGAACTGCTTGATGAAATGGGCTCTGAGATATGGTCTGACGGAAAACTTCATCAAGTGTTGAACAGTTGGATCAACAGCATGCCTGAAGGCGAAGAATATAGCTCTGATATGGCGCCCCATTCTGAATGCACCGCTAAGCCTAAATTAACATTCGCTCCCGCGATCATCATGCGTAAGCGAACTGCTAAAAGTTTACTTCGTTGCTATAAAGACATTTGCGAACAAATAGAAAACGGAGACCCAATTCCAACGGGGATAGAAATGTTCGTGGAAGATCCGGACAACAATGCCCCGTATTATGCTTACGAACCAGAAAAAGCAGGCGGGTTTGTTGACGATTGGGAACATTATTTCCCCCTTCCTGCTAATGATGAACAAAAACAGATTGCTGAACTCATTCGAACAAAGCATGGGATATTAGTGCAAGGACCGCCAGGAACCGGCAAATCCCAGACGATTGCTAATTTGATTTGCCACCTGTTGGCCCATGGGAAAAAAGTATTGGTTACAAGTCACACAGCGCGAGCGCTGACGGTCCTTAAGAACAAAATCCCAGAGGAAATCCGGGAATTATGCATTGTTGCTCTTGGCAATGATAGAAAAGAGCTGGAAGCCTCGGTGCGAGGCATTACCACGAAAAGCCAAAACTGGAACTACCATTATTCTAAAAGACAAATCGATGAATTAGCTGTTTCAATAAAAAGGCTGCGAAGCGAACTGGCCGAGATATCAAATAATATTAAAGCGATTCGCGAAAAAGAAACATTTATCCACCCACCTGTATACGGCTCTCTTTATTCAGGCACACTATTGCAAATTGTTCAAGCGCTAAAGGCTGATGCCGGAAAATTTGACTGGATACAGTCATCTCTAACACTTAAAACCCAGCCGCCTTTGACTGATAGTCAAGCAATGCGATTACTCTTCTTGTTGCGCAATGTCGATAAATCGGCGTTGCAAGACAAGAAACTTGCTGTTCCAGCCATGGAATCTCTGATTTCCTTCGCTTCGTTTTTCCAATTAGTACAAAACGAAAAAGCAAAAATTGCTCAGAATGATCGCAATAATAGCATTTATCAACGCATCGAGTATCCAGCCATGAAAAAGGCGGAAAAGCAAGATAGAGTAAGCTTTATATCGAGTCTTCAAACATTGCGTCGGGAATTTGAATCACGAAAAACTAATCCGGAATTGTGGGTCGGGCAAATTGCCGATCTAGTTATGAACGGTAAAAGCAATGTAGCAAAAGAATTATTGGCCCATACAAAAATCCATCTCGCAAAAATTAACTCGCTGATTGCTATTGCCAACACTGTGAGTATTAGCGGCATCGTAGTCGATGCTGCAAATTGCAAAACAATCAAAACGCAAGCAGCAGCTTTGCTCAAGCATTTATCTGATGGTGGGAAACTCGGTTTTTGGGTTTTTCGGGCAAGTATCGTCAAAGACAACATGTACTTGATCAATGATGTAAAAGTTAACGGAATTGCCTGTGACAATGTTAAAACACTATCCGAGTTTATTGACTGGCTTGAAGTGGCTGATGCATTAAATGCATTGGAAGAGCTTTGGCGCCCATTTGTAATTCTAATGGAGTCGTCTGCACCGATATCTTTGCGTAAAGCCGAATTTGAGAATCTTTGCTGCAATCTCGAAGACTGTTTGCAAATCGAACAGGATTTAAGCGCCGCTCAAAATGCATATAAAATGATTTTGGGTTTGCGAATGCCAAAATGGTATGACTGCGACGATTTGAGATATTTGATTGAAACTGCGGACGCCGTCAAAGATGAAGAAGCACTAATCGCAGTTCGACACGAAATAGGTCTGGCAATAAGCCGCGTGCAGTCGACATTAAGTGATGATGCCGAACAACACCCCATCGTTAGGGAAATTATCAATGCACTCACCACGCGGAATTTTGAAAAATACACTGAGCTTCTTGGCACTATACGAGACATCTGCTCTAAACGTACAGAAATTCAAGAATGCGAAACTTTATTAGAAACATTCGCGCAAGGGATGAAGCTTGATGCTGATTCACTGACCGGCACATATGACAATTCTATTTGGGATACAAGGCTGAAAGGGTTTGTTGACGCCTGGAAATGGAAAAAAACCGTTGATTGGATCGCACAATTATCGGAGCCAGAGGCAGATAAAGAATTTTCCAGGCATTTTGAAATCTTGACAAAGCAATTGAATTCAACGGTAGCAAAAATAGCTGCAGAGAAAGCCTGGAATCATTGTTTGAGGCAATTGACTGAATCCCAAAGTGCTCATTTGCGCGCCTGGGAAATGGCGATGGCTGCATATGGCAAGGGTACCGGTAAACATGCAAATAAAAATCTTCGCGATGCCCAAAATAGCATGGAGAAGTGCCGGTCAGCAATTCCCGCTTGGATTATGCCTATCTATAGAGTTGCCGACTCAATAAAAGCCCGTCCCGATATTTATGATGTGGTGATCGTTGACGAAGCCAGCCAGTCAGGACCAGAAGCTCTGTTTTTGCAATATATTGCAAGCCGGATTGTCGTAGTAGGCGATTCAAAACAAATCAGCCCGGAGGCATTTT
>CAZOJA010000357.1:0-2648 GCA_964579955.1 uncultured Veillonellaceae bacterium
CGGTGGAAGTGGAGAGTTTTATCACGAGGCTGCCCAACTGGCGGTTGATTGTAACCTTGAAAGGGACCAACATTGATAAGTGGATGCCGGGTTTGTCGCCGGACAGTGTGGTCGTCACCGAGCTCAGTGCGATTCAGTCGGAGCAAAATGCCCGCCTGGTTCTTGACTTTCCCGAGGAAGTGAAAGCGGGCCAATATCGGGTGTCGACGTTGCCAGCCGATGCCAAAGCCAAGCGACCCCATCGTATCGTAATCGAATTGGAGCGGGTTGTACCGGTAGGAAATCTGAAGTTTCTGCCCGGCCTGAAAGGCAAACTTGTAGCGATCGATCCGGGCCACGGCGGTACGGACCCTGGTGCACTGGGGATTCGCGGCAGCTACGAAAAGAAACTGAACCTGGATTTGTCGTTGTTGGCCAAAGCGAAGCTGGAGAAAGCCGGGGCCAAGGTGTTGATGACCCGGACGATTGACGTCGACGTGGCCGGGGCAAAATCGACCGACCGGGAAGAATTATCGGCGCGAGCCCAGGTTGGCAATCGGAACAATGCGGATGTGTTCATCAGTGTTCACCACAATTCGTCCGTGAATCGTGAGGCTACCGGCACAACCACCTATTTTTATGCCAAGACGATTTTTGACGGCGAGTTGGCCCGCTCGCTGCAGACCGCGATGGTGCGGTCGGGCGGTTTGCTGGATAAAGGGGCGCGGACCGCTAATTTCTTCGTGGTAAAGAATACCGCCATGCCGGCGGCGTTGCTGGAGGTCGGTTTCATGTCCAATCTGCAGGAGGAGCAGATCCTGAACGATCCCGCCTTCCAGGAGAAAATCGCGCAAGCGATTGTTGACGGGTTGGAACAATTTTTCCTACAGGCTGCCAAAATGCGAGGTGAGCAATGATGCGCCAAGCGCGATTCTCCCTGGTTATTCTGACGGTCTTTTTGGTATTTTCGCTGGCTGGTTGCTCCGGGCTGACAACAAAACCGGCACCGCAACCGCAACCGAAGCCGCTGGAGACTGTCGCCGTCAAGGTGTATTTTGGCGCGCCGGACGCAGAGCATCTGACCGCGGAAACCAGTCCGTTAAGCCAAGATGCGTTTCTGATGCAGCGAGCACTAGAAGCACTGATTGCCGGTCCGAAAAATAAAAAGCTTTGGCCGGTATTGCCACCGGAAACCAAAGTGAGATCTGTCGTAGTCAAGGATAAAATCGCCCAGGCCGATTTTTCCGCCGAACTGGCAGCAAAGAAAGGCGGTGGCTCGGCCCAGGAAATCCTTGCTGTTTCGGCCATAGTATACACGCTGACAGAGTTTCCCGAAGTGGAACGGGTGCAGATCCTGATTGAAGGGAAAATCATTGCGACATTGTACGGCCATATGGATTTGAGTGAGCCATTGGTGCGGATGGCTGGCCTGCTTAGAGAGTAGGTTAGGCCGCTGCAATGCTGGATAGGAAATTGGCCAGCAGTTTGCTGCCGAGCGGCGTCAGAATCGACTCGGGGTGAAACTGCACCCCTTGCACGTTGAACTGGCGATGTCGCAAACCCATGATTAAATTTTCCTCATTGCGGGCGGTGACTTCCAGACAATCCGGCAAGCTCGATTCCTCCACGATCAGCGAATGATAACGACCGGCGGTAAATGGCTGGGGTATGTCGGTGTATAAGCCGTCGCCCTGGTGGGATACCTCGGTCGTTTTTCCATGCGACGGCTGTGGCGCCCGCACCACCTTGCCGCCGAACACTTCACCGATGACCTGGTGGCCGAGGCAAATGCCGAGAATCGGCAATTTGCCGGCAAATACTCGTACGATCTGTTTGCTGAGACCAGCATCGTCCGGCGTGCCGGGACCGGGGGAAATAATGATTGCCTGACAGTTGCCGACAGAGATTTCGGGCAGATTGATCCGGTCATTGCGCACGACTTTTACAGGATATCCTTGATTGGCGACCGCCTGATACACGTTGTAGGTAAAGGAATCATAGTTGTCAACAAGCAGAATCATGGTTCATTTTCCTCCCAACACTTGAAACAAAGCTCTCGCCTTGTGGCGGATTTCCTGGTATTCGGTTTCCGGTACCGAATCGGCGACGATACCGGCCCCGGTCTGGATCGTCACTTCATCACCTTCAATGCTGAAGGTGCGGATCGTGATGCAGGTGTCCATATTGCCACGAAAATCGAAGTAGCCGACAGCACCGGCATAAGGCCCGCGACGATGGGGTTCCAGCTCATAGATGATTTCCATCGCCCGGATTTTCGGCGCGCCGCTGACGGTGCCGGCCGGGAAGCAGGCCTTCAAGGTATCGGTCGCCGTATAACGCGGGTCCAGTTTGCCGCTGACTTCCGATACGATGTGCATCACATGGGAAAAGTTTTCGACTTCCATCATCTTGGTGACCTGTACAGTCCCTGGCAGGCTGATCCGACCGATGTCGTTGCGGCCCAGATCGACCAACATGGCGTGTTCGGCGCATTCCTTGCGGTCAGCGAGCAGTTCGGCTGCCAACCGGGTATCCTCGGCGGCGTCTTTGCCACGCGGGCGGGTGCCGGCAATCGGACAGGTGAACACTTCGCCGTGCTGCAGTTTGACCAACATTTCCGGCGAGGCCCCGACCAACTGCCGTGGGCCGAAGTTGATATAGAACATATA
>CAZOJA010000358.1:0-2639 GCA_964579955.1 uncultured Veillonellaceae bacterium
ACAGCGGTAGGTCAAACCCGATATATGGCATGTCAATGCCTCCGCCAATAATCATGACCACGATATTGACCGGCGGTGCTATCATCCCGTAGACCGAGGCCATCGCCACAATCGCACCGGCCCGTTCCCTCGGCATATCCATTTTCAACAACACCGGCGTTAACAAAACGCCGGTGGAGAGCACCGAAGCCGTACAAGAACCGGTGATCATGCCGGGAAACATGATGATCAGCGTCATGGCCGTCAACATGGTGGCAGGCGAACGACCGAACCTCAACATCAAATCGCAGGCCAGCGCATCCAGCAAGCCGTTGCGTTCGATAATCTTCATGAAAATCATCGCCGTGATCAGCACAAGCGATACATCGAGGTATCCGAACATGCCCTCGACGAGATGCCGTAGCGGAATTCCCTGGCCGTCCGCCGCCGCGACCACGACGCTGGTTGCGGCCAAAGACAGCCCCACGGGCCATTTCAGACCAGCGACAAGGCCGAGAAAGGCCGCCAGCATCACTAAAAGCAGCATCGTTTCCTGTGACATCGTTATTTATATGCCGCCTTCAGCAAACGTCCCGCGTCACCGACAGAATCGGCCATGTCGATTGGCGCTCCACCGGCGGCATTGGTCATGAAACCGTCTTTGTTTCCGTCAGCCACAACGATCAGATAGTTGGCAGCCGGCGCACTAAGCGTAACGAACCGGTCGGTCAATTCACCCCGCCTTGCCTCGCCACCGACGTGCATGAACAGGATTTTTACGCCGGCATCCTTGGCCGCCGCAATCAATGCTTTGGTCCGCGTCTCTTCCTGATCCATGTTGATCCCGGCCGCCCCCAACCCTTTCGAGCTGCCGCCCACGACCAGAATCAGCGTTTTATATTGACCCACTGCCGATTCCGGCGCCAACGTTTCATAAGTGAAGGTCAGGCCGATCCGTTGGGCCAGGACCTTGACCATTTGTCCGTCTGCGCTCTGACCAACCGACGTAATCAATGTCGGCCCCTCAAAAATCGGTTCGCTCAAACCGGCCGCCTGAGCGACACCGCCAGTCAGTGCCAACAAACCGATCATCATAGCCAAAACCAGAACTCCCATCCATCGCTTCATGTCATAATTCCTCCGTTTCATTTTTACATTGACAGCATTACAGTTAATGAATTAATTTGACTCGCCGGGTTTAATCCCTACTTTTTCTCATAATTATCTTGAAATATTATGAGGCCGGCTCCACATGATGCAGAGCCGGCCGGGAAGTCACGATGCGGGGATAGGGTCAGGTCATGCCTATTGGACCGACGGATTCGCCATGCGGCCCATAAACAGGATCGAGCCGGTTTCATTGTGCCGGATCATGAACAGGAAAGGACGGTCCGCCTTGAACACCGGCTTGTGCATCACCGATTTCGTTCCCATCACGACGCCGGTTGCCGCCGCTGCTTCGCTGCCCTCTTCGTTCACTTCGATGATCGCTTTATGGACGACCTTGGTAATATATAAATCTTTGTACCCGGACATACCGGAAAAATCAGCTGGCGGCAATTCAAAGGCATCCACCATGCCCATACCGACCAGAAGGTCTCTGAGTTCATACTGGGTTTCGAATTTGAATTTCGGCAGATAGATGTCGACTTCCCGCTCATTTACCTGACCCGTCCATTCCGCCAGACGGACTGCGTCCAGCTTGCCATCAAGGTCGGCAATGTTGGTTTTTGGCAACAGCAGCACCATCGATAGCTCCTTGCCGACGTAGGGCAGTTCCAGCACTTTTGCATCTTCATTTTCGCTAAACAGGAAATTGCCGTTTTGCCGCATCATCGGTACATCGACGGTCTTTTCGGAACTGATATGGAACGGCATGGGCTTGGTCATGTCCGGCTTGAACTTGGCCGCCCAGTCGCCTTTGAAATAGATGGCGTTGGTCAGTACCAATCGTGTCAGTTCGGTAATCGCCCCTTTTGCCAACAGATCTTTGATTTTATCCGTTGTTTTTTGTTCGACCCATCGATTGATCGTGAGTCGGCTCGATTCAGGCGAACCGGCAAAGTCAACTGTGTTAAAGCCGCCGTCATAATATTTTTTTACCAGATCAAGAAATTCCGGTTGGAAGGCGTATCCCTGTTGCCCCCACAACGCATTGGAGATTTCCAGTCGATAATTTTTGTTGTCTGTTCGCAAGGCAGCTGCCAAAGCGCCGAAAGCGGCATGTTGATCGGACGGCGACAGTTTGAACCTCAGCGTATCGGCCATTTGCCGCGCCGTTTCACCCCGGGCTCCGGCATAGGTCATCGACAGCGCAGTCGAAATGCTGAGCGGTGAAAAGAAAATATTCGCCGTTTCATCGGCAGCACCGACTTTTTTATACATCGCCACAGCAAAGTCCGAATTTCCGTAAACCAGCGTACGCAGGTTCGGGTTGTCCTTTTGCGGAATACTGGCAGCAAAACCTGTCAATCCACCAATCAGCAGGAACACTCCAGCAAGCAGCAACGCCGTCATTTTTCGGTTCATCACAACAACCTCCTAAAACTTCTTTCATCTGGTTAAACGTAGCAATCCCGTTTTGGTAACGCGGCTGTCGAGCACTTGTCAGATTTCTTTTCTTTTGCCTTCGACAAATAATCGCCGGCTCCTGCAAAAAT
>CAZOJA010000359.1:0-2629 GCA_964579955.1 uncultured Veillonellaceae bacterium
CACGGAAATCCGGTTGTCCCGGACTTCCATGAACCCATTGCAAACGGAAACTTCATGTTCTTCATCGCCGACTTTGTAGCGGAGCGGCGCAATATCCAGCGCCACGACCAGCGGCGCGTGATTGTACAGGATCCCGACTTCGCCATCCACCGCACGGGCGACCACCATATCCACCTCGACGCAACATACGGTGCGCTCCGGTGTCAGGATGTCCAGTTTCATCGTCTTGGACATCAGCTTATACCCCTTTCAGCGTGCGAGCCTTCTCCACCGCTTCATCGATGGTTCCGACCATGAGGAATGCCATTTCCGGCAGGTCATCGTGCTTTCCGGCCAGGATTTCCTTGAAGCCGCGGATCGTCTCGCTGATCGGCACATATTTGCCGGACATGCCGGTGAACTGCTCGGCCACGAAGAACGGCTGGCTGAAGAAACGCTGGATACGGCGGGCCCGGCCGACGATCAGCTTATCGTCATCGGACAGTTCCTCCATCCCCAGGATCGCGATGATATCCTGCAGTTCTTTATAGCGCTGCAGGACTTCCTGCACGCCCCGGGCGACTTCGTAATGCTCGGCGCCGATGATGTTCGGGTCCATGATCCGCGAAGTGGAGTCCAGCGGGTCGACCGCCGGGTAAATCCCCATCTCGGAAATCGAACGCGACAGAACGGTCGTCGCATCGAGGTGGGCAAAGGTGGCTGCCGGCGCCGGGTCGGTCAAGTCGTCTGCCGGCACATAAACAGCTTGAACTGAGGTGATCGAACCGGCCTTGGTCGAGGTAATCCGCTCCTGCAGCGCTCCCACGTCGGTACCCAGCGTCGGCTGGTAGCCGACGGCCGACGGCATGCGGCCCAGCAGCGCCGATACTTCCGAACCGGCCTGGATGAAACGGAAGATATTGTCGATGAACAACAATACGTCCTGTCCCTGCATGTCGCGGAAATACTCGGCCATGGTCAATGCCGACAGGGCGACCCGCATACGGGCTCCCGGCGGCTCGTTCATTTGTCCGTACACCAGCGCGGTTTTTTCAATAACGCCGGATTCCTTCATCTCCATCCAGAGGTCATTGCCTTCACGGGTCCGTTCGCCCACGCCGCCGAACACCGACACGCCGCCGTGCTCGGTAGCGATGTTGCGGATCAGCTCCATGATGATAACGGTCTTGCCAACGCCGGCGCCGCCGAACAATCCGACTTTGCCGCCTTTGGAATACGGGGCGATCAGGTCGACGACCTTGATGCCGGTTTCCAGCATCTCGGTGCTGGTCGACTGGTCTTCCAGTTTCGGCGCCGGCCGGTGAATCGGCCAGACATCGGTTGCCGCGATTTCCGTCGGATCATTGTCCACGGTTTCCCCCAGCACGTTGAACACGCGGCCCAATGTGCCGTTGCCGACCGGAACCCGGATCGGCGCGCCGGTGTCGGTCGCCTCCATGCCGCGGGTCAAACCGTCGGTGGACGACATTGCCACGCAACGGGCGACATTGTTCCCCAGATGCTGCATGACCTCGGCAGTAAGATTCAGCTTGATTCCAGCTGTCTCCCCTTCAATATGGATCGCGTTATAAATGGGAGGAAGCTCCTCCCTGGCAAACTCCACGTCAATAACGGGGCCGATGACTTGTACTACTCTTCCGCTGTTCACAACATAACCCTCCTCTGTATCACTGAAGCGCCTCGACTCCGCCGACGATTTCGGAAATCTCCCGGGTTATGGCGGACTGGCGGACTTTGTTGTAGTTCAGTGTCAATTCGGAAATAATATCCTGCGCGTTGGTCGTCGCCGATCCCATTGCCGTCATCCGGGCTCCCAGCTCGCTGGCAGCCGATTGGAGCAATGCTTCATAAACCACTGCTTCCACATAGCGGGGCAGTAAGCGGTTCAGCACATCGGTCGGCGATGGCTCGACGATATAGACATCATCCGGTGTTTCGTCGGCGTTTTCCATCTCGTCCGAATCTGCTTCAGCGGCTTCCTCCGCCTCTTCCGCCGCGCCATCCTTGTGCATCGCAGCCGCCCATTCCGGCTGTTCCTGCGATTCATCTTCCTGGAAATAGTTCTTCAGGTTATGCCAAGTACCGGTGGGCGCCTGCGCGCGAATGGCAACCCCTTCGATCGCCAGCGGCAGCAAACGCTTCACGGTCGGTTTCTGGTTCATCGGCGAATAAAAGCGGGTATACGCGACATATACCGCATTGTATTCGCCACTGGCATAAGCCTGGAAAATCTCCCTGGCGATCAGCCCGGCATCGCTAAAGCGGGGACGTTCCGAGCCGCCGACATAAGAATTGATCAGCGCGTAGCCACGCCGGCGGAAATAGTCCCTGCCTTTTCGCCCGGTCACGATCATGCCGGCGTCCGGCGAATTCTGCATATGCGAAATCGCTTCCCGCAACAGGTTTGAAGTATAGGCGCCCGCCAGGCCTTTGTCGGCGCTGACGATCAGATACAACGACTTGGTGCCGCTGCGTTTGCGCAGCAAAGGATGGAAGCGGTTCCCCGAATGGGCCGCGACCGATTCCAACGTCTGCTGCAGCTTATCGACATAGGGCAGACAGGCGGCGGCTTTCTCCTGGGCCCGACGCAAGCGCGCCGCGGCAACCATTTCCATCGCCTTGGTAATCT
>CAZOJA010000360.1:0-2619 GCA_964579955.1 uncultured Veillonellaceae bacterium
ACCGTCCAGACGGAAAGCATAATGGTGAGTAAAAGATTACACAGGGGAGCCAGACTTTTCACGTTCATCACCTCTCAATTGCCCTTCGATCCGGTCAGCCAGTTCTTCGACCGTGCGCACCGCGCCAAGCGGTTTTTCCAGTTTAGCGGCCACCGCAGCAACATCGGGAACCCGCAGGCCCCATTCGGCCACTTGCGCTGCAGCATCCGCGGCAAACAAAGCTTCGGTCGAGCCGTCAAATACTTTTTCGCCCTGATGCAATACCACGGCGCGGCGGGTATGTGCGAGCAGCAGTTCCATATCGTGGGTGACCAGAATGATGCCGATTCCCTGTTGATTCAGCCCGTCGAGCAAAGTCATCAGCTGGGCTTTTTCCTCTGCATCCTGGCCGCTGGTCGGTTCGTCGAGGATTAGCAGCCGCGGTTTCAGCGCCAGGGCCGAAGCGATGGCAATCCGCTGGCGAAAGCTGCGGGTCAGTCCCCGCGGATAAGCGGCGGCAACCGATTCCAGGCCGGTCATTCGCAGTGCGTCTGCGACAGCCTGCGTCCGCTCGCTGTCACTCCAGTCCATTTGCTCCGGTCCAAACGCCACTTCCTGAGCAACAGTGTCACGGAAAATCTGCCGGTCCGGGTTTTGAAACACATAGCCAATCGCCCGGGCCATGATTGCCGGCCCGCATTGTATCGTATTTTGTCCATCCAGCAAAACTTGCCCGGACACCGGTTTTGCCAGTCCCACCATGATCCGCGTCAGGGTGGTTTTGCCGCTGCCATTACGACCGGCCAGACCGATGAAATCACCTGCGGCAACGGTTAACGATAATTCCTTCAAAGCGGGCGCATGGCCCGGATAAGCAAACGAAACCTGTTGAATATCAAGCACTCAGTGAAAGCCTCCTCTTGGGTGACAGCAACGCATTGATCTCGTTAGCGGCGGCATCGGCGGTCAGCCAGTCCGTCAGCGCCTGATGTTCGCGCTCCAGACGACCCTTGAGCCGGCGCAGAGCCGGTACGGCAGCGGCATAAACCTGATCGGTCAACATCTTGGCAAAAACGTCAGTCGGTTTTCCTTGCAAGGCAACCCGTCCCTGTTCCATCACAATGACCGTATCGGCATAAGGCAGAGCGCGGGCCAGATCATGGTCGGCCACGATCACGGTGATTCCCTGCTCGCGGTTCAGTTTCGCCAGCAGTGCATATAGTTCTTCGGCTCCTTCCGGGTCCAGCGCCGAAGCCGGCTCGTCCAGAACCAGGATTTTCGGTTGGGAAGCAATCACCGAAGCAACGGCCAGACGCTGTTTCTGTCCGCCGGACAAGGCCGACAGTTCGCGTTGCTCCAGCCCGTCGAGGCCTACGGCAGCCAGCGCCTCCGACACCCGCGTCTGGATCAGCGCAGCCGGCAAGCCTTGGTTTTCCAAAGCAAAGGCGATTTCTTCAAATACCGTCAGCGAAACCAGCTGACTTTCATAGTCTTCCATCACGATTCCTACGCCACCGGCCGTTTCCGCCACACTGCGCCCGGCCGTCGACTGTCCTTCGACCAAGACCTGGCCGGACAGGCTGCCGCCGAAGAAGTGCGGCACCAGACCGGTCATCGCCAGGCAGAGGGTAGTTTTGCCGCCGCCGTTGGCACCGGTCAGCACCGTGAACGATCCGTAGGGAATGGACAGCGAAACGCGGTCCAACCCCGTTCCGGTCTTGGGATAATGATAGGAAAAGTCTTCAAACTGGATTGCCTGCATTAGCGGTCATCCTCCTGGCCGAGCAACTTGCGGGCCGGATAATAGAGAATCTGGGTCAGCACGGTATTGGCAGCGGCAGTGAACAAAACCACCGGCATCATGCCATAGAGGTATACCTGCATCGGTACGCCCATAATCAGTTTAAAAGTCGTGATAAACGTGAACCCGCTGGCCAGCGTGGTGAGCAGCGCGATCACGGCGGGGCGGAAACTGACCGGACCGATTTTGAATGCGAACGGCAGGCTCATCAGCAGTACGCAGACCAGTGCGCCGATCGGCTCGGACAACAGGCCGATATGCGGCAGCGGTGATTTGGAGGTGAAAGTGTTGATCGCTCCGGCCACCAGACCAATGGCAACGGCTTTGGAAATATTCGGCTTCACGATTAACAGCGTGATCACATACATGGTGATGACCCAGTTGGGGGAAACTCCGGCAAAACTGGGGCTGACGATCCGCATGATCGAACCTATGGCAAGCAGAAGTGCTGCGATGGCCACCCAACGATATTTGCCCCCTTGCGACGCGACTTGGACCATTTCGACCGGTTTGTTGTTTTCCATCGTTGACTCCTCCTTTTTTCTTTGGCTAAAAATATATAAACCCCTCGCCACTACTATTTGTAGGGACGAGGGGTTAACCCGCGGTACCACCCTGCTTGGCTCTTGCGAGCCCGACTTGGTCACGGTACGGGACATGAAACATATCCGATACCTGCTTCCCTTGATAACGGAGGAAGTCTGCCGGCAGCGCCTACCCCGCGATAGCGGCTCGGACTGCATCTCTCAGGCCCATTCGTCGCATTGAGTCACGCCGGTCTTCCACTGCCACCGGCTCGCTGAGGCTCTCTCACACGAGTACTCTTCCTGATCATTGAC
>CAZOJA010000361.1:0-2603 GCA_964579955.1 uncultured Veillonellaceae bacterium
TCTGCCATCAAAATAGGGAAAAAGTCGGGGCGTCCGGAAAATCAAGCGGTTGACGGATTTGAACGATGGCGAAGAGACTTGATTGATTCAATTCGAAATCGACGGTCAGAGCAGGAGTCACCGCTTTCGTCAGCCATAAGACGAATTCAGGCAATCGTGGCTAAATACAAAGCAAGTCCTTTTGGAAACATTGACGCTGACCAATGTCTGCTGGAAATCCAAGATGCGGCAAAACCGTTTTTATCGGGTGTATTATCAGAAAAACTTCATAGTGTACGCACTGAATTGAAACGCTTGGCAAATCCTGCTCTGCATTCCGCGGATTCAGAGGAGAAGGTTGAATTGAGGCGGATGGTTTCTGCATTACGTGTCGAAACTAAGGCGTTTCTGGACGACGGAGCGCGACAAGCTTTTCGCTTATTTAAGAAACTGAGCCGCCAAGAGAATGTGTGGCAAGAGGGCATCCCACTTTTGCAGCAGGCGAGTGAACGGGATGAGGAAACAGCGCCGCCGTTTCTTTCGGCATTAAACGAACTAAAGCTGCAAATGTTGAATGATCTTGAGCAGGACGAACGGCCGGCAAACTCACCGCAGATCAATCAAGATGTCGAACTGCTTATGGGGGAGATTTTAGAATATCTGGTTTGTGCACAGAAAACGAAAGCGGCTGAAGTGACAGATGTATTGCAAGAATTTCTAGAGGATCTTGAACAAGACCGACGCACAACGCGCGGGGTTGTGGAGCATTATACATCAGTTTTGGCCGCAACATGCCAGCAAAGTATGGGCTACCGCATCAGCGAACTGAAAAGTTCAAACCAGGATGGCGAGTTACAAGACGAGGGAACTGTTTTCGAAAATGTCATCGTGGATGAAGCAGCCCGGGCCAATCCGCTGGATTTATTGATCCCGTTATCGACTGCGCGTAGAAGAATTGTGTTGGTCGGTGATCATAGGCAGTTGCCGCATATACTGGAACGTGACGTGGAAGACCTTATGCTTTCCGATGAGAACGTACAGCAAGAAGAACAGCTGAAACAAAGCTTGTTTTGGCGACTATTCAATAATCTGCGTGAACTTGAAAAAAAAGACGGTGTTCGGCGAACGGTCACATTGGATGTCCAATTCCGAATGCATCCGGTATTAGGGCAGTTTGTCAGCGATGTTTTTTATAAGCCTTATAATGAAAGCTTCCAGTCCGGGCGAGAACAGAGCGAATTCGTTCATGGACTCCCCCCCTATGGCAATGCTGTGGCAGCTTGGGTGGACATCCCTTTTTCCGCCGGTTCTGAAAGCGGCGGTCAGAGTAAGCGGCGACCGGTTGAAGCACGTTGGATTGCGGAGGACGTGTTTCAGATGATGCAAATACGACCAGATTTGTCGTTTGGCGTGATAACTTTCTATAAAGCACAGGAAGATGAGCTTTACAGAGCGTTCGAAAAAAAAGGCATGGTTGAGCGGAATGAAGACGGAGATTTTGTTATATCTAATGCCTGGCGCGAATCGCGGAGTCATGAAGGATTTTTGCAAGAACGACTGAGAATCGGAACCGTAGATTCATTTCAAGGCAAAGAGTTTGATGTTGTTTATCTTTCTGTTACACGGAGTAATGATTTTTCCCAAGGAGATGAAAAAGCCGCCAGACGAAAATACGGTCATCTTATGCTTGAAAACCGGATGTGTGTTGCGATGAGCAGGCAAAAGTCACTGCTTGTTGTCGTAGGTGATCGGGCAATGTTTGAACCCGTTGGGGAATGTAAGCCTGTTCGAGGAATCAGCGAATTTATAAACTTGTGTGAGGGGAAATATGGCATATTTGTTTCAACGCGACAATGAAGTCTTGTTTTTCAAGACCAATGTGAGGCCTAGTCCCGACCTGAAACATCATCTGCTCTGGCCGGCATTGTTGTACAGAATCGTTGCTCCCCAATACTTGACATCCAGACTAAATATTTTCCAGAAAGCGGTATTGGGAATGTGCAATGTTCGTCGGATGAATGAACAGGAAATCGCCGAACAGCTAATGCTGCATCAGAATTTAGTAAAGCGGATATTGCACGAATTGATGGATCAAAAGTTCATCGACAAAGTAAGAGCAGTTACTGATCAGGGGAAAAATGAACTGATGAATATCGAGAGCGCCAATGAGCGCCAAAGTGTCCAATACCTATTTCAAGACCCCGTATCAGGAAAAGTATGGCCGCGTCTGGTGGATAAGCTGAATTTTGCGGAAACGGAAATTACTGACAATGGATATCCGGCAATCATTGTGAGGCGAAACAGTAAAATTTTTCCCTATTTACATCTTCCGCCAGTACATGTGCTGCCGCCTAGACCAAGCAATTCCGAGATATTTAGCGCCGTCATTGCTTCCTTCAGGGCAAACAAAAACTATTATGAGGCCAATAATACCGAAGAGCAGGATGGCGTGACGAGTGAAGGCGCAGAATTAGACATTGATGATGAGAATGAGGCGAGAATTGGCTGGCTGCGCTCCGAGCCGAGTAAAATTAAGCGAATCAACTACATGGACTCGGAACCCCGGCCAGTATTCATAAGCACATTCCTTTATATGCCGCAAGGTGAGAAGCTTTCACCTGACG
>CAZOJA010000362.1:0-2592 GCA_964579955.1 uncultured Veillonellaceae bacterium
CGTGCCGATATTTACGTGCGGTTTTGTCCTCTCAAACTTCTTCTTGGCCATTTTTCCGTCCTCCTTCATAAATATCAATTTCGTTATTTTATGTCAGCTTAGCCTTTCAGCTTGGCCACAATGGCCTCGGAGATGCTGCGCGGAACATCTTCATAATGGTCGAATTCCATCGAGTAGTTACCACGACCCTGTGTTTTGGAACGCAAATCCGTTGCGTAACCGAACATTTCCGCCAGTGGTACGAAGGCGCGAATCGACTGAGCGTTAGCCCTGGCTTCCATTCCTTCGATGCGGCCGCGCCGGGAGTTGATATCGCCGATTACATCACCCATGTATTCTTCCGGTACAATCACTTCGACCTTCATGTAGGGTTCCAGCAAAACCGGATCCGCTTTGGCGACGCCCGATTTGAACGCCATCGACGAGGCGATCTTGAATGCCATTTCCGAAGAGTCGACATCGTGGTACGATCCGTCATAAACAGTGACTTTGAGGTCAACCATCTGGTATCCGGCAATGGCGCCGGTCTGCATCGCTTCTTTGGCTCCGGCTTCGATCGGATTGATGTATTCGCGGGGAATCGATCCGCCGACCGTCTTGTTTTCAAACACAAAGCCCTGACCGGGTTGCAACGGCTCGATTTCCAGCCAGCAATGGCCGTATTGTCCGCGACCGCCCGACTGACGGATAAACTTGCCTTCGCTCTTGACGGTTTTGCGAATTGTTTCGCGATAAGCGACCTGCGGCCGGCCTACACTGCACTCGACCTTGAATTCGCGCAACAGACGGTCTACGATGATCTCGAGGTGCAATTCGCCCATGCCTTCGATAATAGTTTGTCCGGTTTCCAGGTCGGTATGCATCCGGAAGGTCGGATCCTCATCAGCAAGCCGCTGGATCGCCACTCCCATTTTTTCCTGATCCGCCTTGGTTTTCGGTTCGATCGCGATCGAGATGACCGGCTCCGGGAAAACCATCGATTCCAGAATCACGGCTTCCTTCTCAGTGCAGAGCGTGTCGCCGGTGATCGTGTCCTTGAACCCTACTGCCGCTGCTATATCACCGGTATAAACGACATCGATGTCTTCGCGATGGTTTGCGTGCATTTGCAGGATGCGGCCGATCCGTTCCTTCTTCCCTTTGGTCGAATTGTAAACGTACGAACCGCTGGTAATCTGACCGGAGTATACCCGGAAGAACGTCAATTTACCGACATACGGGTCAGCCATGATCTTGAACGCAAGTGCGGAAAATGGCGCAGAGTCATCGGCATTGCGGTACTCTTCGACCTGCGAGTCCGGATTGATCCCCTTGATCGGTGGGATGTCCGTCGGCGCCGGCAGATAGTCGACCACCGCATCAAGCAACGTCTGCACACCCTTATTGCGGTAGGAAGATCCACAGAACACCGGGGTCATTTTGCAGGCGATCGTCGAAAGACGAATCCCCTTCATGATTTCTTCCTTGCTGAGCTCCTCTCCCTCGAGGTACTTCATCATCAGCTCGTCATCGCTCTCCGCCACGGCGTCGAGCAGGTTCTGCCGATACAATTCGGCCTGTTCCTTTAAATCCTCGGGAATCTCGGTCTTTTCGCTCTTTTTGCCCAAATCGTCTTCATAAACGATCGCCTGCATTTCAATCAGGTCGATCATCCCTTTAAAGACATCTTCCGAACCAATCGGAATTTGCACCGGAACCGCATTAGCCCCCAGACGGTCTTTCATCATCTCAACGACTCGGTAAAAATCCGCGCCCATGATATCCATCTTGTTGACATAAGCGATCCGGGGAACGCCATACTTGTCAGCCTGGCGCCACACTGTCTCCGATTGCGGCTCGACGCCGCCCTTGGCGCAAAAGACCGCTACGGCGCCGTCGAGTACTCGCAAGGAGCGCTCCACTTCAACCGTAAAGTCCACGTGCCCTGGTGTATCAATAATGTTTATGCGATGCCCATTCCATTGGCAGGTCGTTGCAGCCGAGGTGATCGTGATCCCCCGTTCCTGCTCCTGTACCATCCAATCCATCGTCGCCGCGCCGTCATGCACTTCACCCATCTTATGCACGCGGCCCGTGTAAAAGAGGATCCGTTCAGTCGTCGTAGTTTTACCGGCGTCAATGTGGGCCATAATTCCGATATTCCGAGTCTTGTCAAGCGGGAATTTTCTGGCCACCATTATCACTCCTACGCGTATGTATTCTTATGATTCTACCAACGATAATGCGCGAACGCCTTGTTGGCTTCCGCCATCTTGTGGGTATCGTCACGCTTTTTCACAGCGCCACCGGTATTGTTCGAAGCATCCAGCAGCTCCGCAGCCAGACGTTCGTGCATCGTTTTTTCATTGCGCGCCCGCGCCTGGTTTACCAACCAGCGGACACCCAGGGAAAACCGACGATCAGGTCTCACTTCGACAGGCACCTGATAGTTCGCGCCACCGACACGGCGAGCCCGGACTTCCAGAACCGGCATGACATTCTTCAGGGCTGTTTCAAACAGCTCCAGCGGATCTTTGCCCGTCTTGGCTCCCATGGTCTCAAAAGCAGCGTAAACGATGCCCTGTGCAACGCTTTTTTTGCCGCTCAGCATGA
>CAZOJA010000363.1:0-2591 GCA_964579955.1 uncultured Veillonellaceae bacterium
TGACGAAAAACATCGCCAAGCCGGCGGTGCCGTTCGGCGGCAAGTACCGGATCATCGATTTTCCGCTTTCCAACTGCAGCAATTCCGGCATCGACACTGTCGGCATCCTCACCCAGTACAAGCCGTTCTTTCTGCACAGCTATGTCGGGATCGGCAGTCCCTGGGACCTCGACCGCAAGGATGGCGGCGTGTTCATCCTGCCGCCTTACACCCATGACACCGGCGGCGAGTGGTACAAGGGTACGGCGGATGCGATCTACCAGAACGTCGAGTTCATCGATCAGCACGATCCGGTCTGGATCGTCATCCTGTCCGGCGACCACATTTATAAGATGGACTACAGCAGGATGCTGGAATACCACGAGGCCAAGGAAGCCGATGCGACGCTGGCGGTGATCGAGGTGCCCTGGGAGGATACCCGACGGTTCGGCATCATGAACACCGACGCCGACGACCGGATCATCGAGTTTGAGGAAAAACCCGCCAAGGCCAAAAGCAATCTGGCTTCGATGGGCGTCTATATATTCCGTTGGCAGCACCTGAAATACTATCTGGCGAAGGACGCAAAGCAGGCCGAGTCCGAGCACGATTTCGGCCGCAACATCATTCCCGGCATGATAGCCAGCGGCCAGAGTGTCTATGCCTACCGGTTCAGCGATTACTGGCGGGATGTCGGTACCGTCGAGAGCCTGTGGGAAGCCAATATGGACCTGCTCTCCGACCGTCCCCAGCTGGACCTGCATGACCCTGACTGGCGGATTTACTCGGTGAACCCGGTCCGGCCACCGCACTATGCAGGTCCGAACTCACGGATCAATCAATCGATCGTTAGCGAGGGCTGCCAGATCTTCGGCCAGGTCAAGCGCTGCGTCGTCTTTCCCAACGTGGTGATCGGAGAAGGAGCGCAGGTCAGCGACTCGGTGTTGATGCCGGGGGTCACGGTCGCGCCGCATGCCGTGATCAGCCGGGCGATTCTCGGCCCGGACGCAGTGGCGCCGGAACATTCCAGGATTGGCGGCAACGGCAGCATCACGCTGCTGGTGCATGACGCAAAACCGTCCCGTAAGGGGGGGAAAGCATGAAAGGCCTGCTCGGACTGATCAACCTGTACGAAGACGAATCGGCGCTGGGGCCGCTCGTCGGCCACCGGCCGCTGGCCTCGCTGCCGTATGCCGGCCGCTACCGGCTGATCGACTTCGCCCTGTCCAACCTCGTCAACGCCGATGTGCGGACCGTCGGCGTGCTGGTGCGCGACAAATACCGCTCACTGATCGACCACCTGCGTTCCGGCAAGGAGTGGGACCTGGCCCGCAAGCGCGACGGCCTCTACATCCTGCCGCCGGCACACAGCGCAGTGGTAGCGAACAATAACGATATCAGCAATTTCTATTTCAACCTGGACTACATATATGCCTGTTCCGAGGACTTCGTCATCATCTGCGGCAGCCAGACCGTCTGTAATCTGCCGCTGGACCAGGCGTTCCATTATCACTTGTCGGTGGGGGCCGATGTGACCGTGGTCGGTCGGGACTGCCCGGATGAATGGCAGGGGCCGTGCCTGACGATGGATGCCGAGGGGAAGGTGGTCGAGCTCTGTCGGCAGGAGGAACGCTCTCCTTATGATATCCAGCCGTTGGGCTTCTATATCATGTCGAAGAGCCTGATGGCCGAGTTGGTCCGGCGCTGCGCCGCTGAAGGCGGACAGGAGCTTTTTGCCGACGGGATCATTAAGAACCTGTCGTCGCTCAAAGTCAGCGTGTTCCGCCATACCGGCTACGCCGCCCGCGTCGATTCGATCGCGGCCTATTTCCAGCACCAGCTGGAGTTGCTGCATCCGTCGGTATGGCAGGAATTATTCTTCCGTTATGGAATTGTCTATACCAAGGTCAAGGATGAAGCGCCGGCCAAATACAAGCAGCAGGCGGTGGTGCGAAACTCGCTGGTCGCCAACGGCTGCATCATCGAAGGCACGGTGGAAAACAGCATTTTATCCCGTTCGGTGGTGGTCGAAGAGGGGGCGGTGGTTCGCAATTCGATCATCAGCCAGAACGTGCGGATCGGTCCGCAGGCCAGGCTCAGCCAGGTGCTTTGCGACAAGGATTCGGCGGTTTCCGCCGGCCGGTGCCTGAACGGTTCGCTGCATAGTCCGTTTATCGTCAGAAAAGGAGCTGTGGTGTGATGATCAAGGTTTTGTTTGCCGCCGCCGAAGCGGTGCCGTTTGCCAAAACCGGCGGGTTGGCCGATATCGTCGGCACGCTGCCGCGGGCGCTGAAGAAACTGAAGGTCGATGCCCGGGTGATCGTTCCTTTGTACGGCGATGTGCCGGAAAGCTTCCGCAGCCAGATGAAGCTGGTTTCGACCGAGACGGTCCAGCTGGGCTGGCGTCGTCAGTACTGCGGCCTGCTCGAGCTGCAGTACGAAGGCGTGACCGTCTACTTTATCGACAATGAGTACTATTTCCGCCGCAAAGGCCTTTACAACTTCTATGACGAAGCCGAGCGGTTCGGCTTTTTCAGCAAGGCGGTGCTGGACGTGCTGCCGCGGCTCGGCTGGGCGCCGGACATCCTGCATTGCCATGACTGGCATGTCGG
>CAZOJA010000364.1:0-2575 GCA_964579955.1 uncultured Veillonellaceae bacterium
ATCATCGCCACTTTTTCCGGGCGGATTACCATATATAGTCCACCTCCTTCCAAAATTATCGCAACATCACAAAAAGGTCTCGCGGCGCCAAACACCGGAGACCTCATGACAAACCCCATGAGTCTTATGCTCCGGCCTCGGCGGGCGCATCATCAACGATGCTTATACCTACACAGGTACCTGCTGTCTACAGCCCCACTATGCTTTTTTGTGCTACACGAAGAATTAAGCGTCCTTTTTCGCAGCCAACTTGAGAGTATTCACCGGCACGCCCGGGCTCATGGTCGAGCTCACGGTGATGTTTCGGACATACGTGCCTTTTGCTGCAGACGGTTTTGCTTTGACCAGCGTTTCAATCAAGGTGAAGTAGTTTTGCAACAACTTTTCCGTTTCGAAGGAAATCCGTCCGAGCGGAGCATGAATGTTGCCCGCCTTATCGGTACGATACTCGATCTTACCGGCTTTGATCTCATTCAACGCCCGGGTGACATCCATCGTCACAGTGCCAACCTTGGGGTTCGGCATAAGTCCTTTGGGACCGAGGATCTTACCCAGTCGACCAACCGTTCCCATCATGTCCGGCGTTGCCACCGCGACATCAAAATCGGTCCAGCCACCTTGGATTTTCTCCACCATATCTTCCGCGCCGACAAAATCAGCGCCGGCCAGTTCGGCTTCCTTCGCCTTTTCGCCTTTGGCAAAAACAAGAACGCGTTTGGTCTTGCCCGTACCGTTCGGCAATACGACAGCGCCGCGAACCTGTTGATCGGCATGCTTGGGGTCAACACCGAGCTTTACCGACACTTCCAAGGTCGCATCGAACTTAACCGAAGGCATTTTTTGAATCAGCGCAATGGCTTCTTCTGGATCATATACTTTGCCAGCTTCAATCAGTTTGGCTGACTCCTGATATTTTTTGCCGTGTTTTGCCATAGCATTATCCTCCTGATCACGTGGTTTTAACGGGAAACCCTCCCACAGGCGGCGGCACTAATCGACGATGTCGATTCCCATGCTGCGCGCCGTGCCTTCGACCATACGCATCGCCGATTCGACGTTGGCGGCATTCAGGTCGGGCATTTTGGATTCAGCAATCTCGCGAACTTTATCGCGGGATACTTTCGCCACTTTTTTCTTGTTCGGTTCACCGGAAGCCGTTTCGATCCCGGCGGCTTTCTTGAGCAAAATCGCCGCAGGCGGGGTTTTTGTGATGAAAGTGAAGGAACGGTCTTCAAAAACGGTGATTTCAACCGGAATAATCAAACCAGCTTGTTTGGCTGTTCTTTCATTGAAATCCTTTACGAACGCCATGATATTGACACCAGCTTGTCCCAGAGCAGGGCCGACCGGGGGTGCCGGAGTAGCCTTTCCTGCAGGACACTGCAGTTTCACAACTTTGATAATCTTTCTTGCCATGTGTTCACACCTCCTTACGTGCAAAATGTGGTATTGCGGGCCATACGGCCCTCCCACCGACTTCCTCGGAAGTCTGCGCAGTCTTTATAATTTCTCCACTTGGGAAAAATCCAGTTCCACAGGCGTTTCGCGGCCAAACATATTCACCAGGGCGCGAATTTTGCCTCGATCCATATATACGTCCGTCACGGTGGCCGTCCAGTTTTCAAAGGCGCCTGCCACGATGCGGATCACTTCCTGCGGTTTGACATCAATCTTCTGTCGTGGTTCTTCCACGCCCATCGCCCTTAAAATCGGCTTCAGTTCCATAGAGCTCAGCGGGATCGCCTTGCTGCCCGAACCGACAAACCCGGTTACCCCCGGCGTGTTGCGCACCACATACCAAGTCCGGTCATTAACAATCATTTCGACCAGGACATATCCGGGGAAAATTTTCTTCTTGGTGACCTTGCGCTTCCCGTCCTTGATCTCCACTTCATCTTCCATCGGAACCAGAACCTGAAAAATCTCCGTCTGCATCCCCATGGACTGAATCTTGCGCTCCAGGTTCGCCTTGACTTTATTTTCGTAGCCGGAATAAGTATGGATCACATACCATTGACGTTCCTCTTCCATCAATCCGCCTCTACCCTAGCAGGAAAAGCTTGAGGATTCTTGAACAAATGCTGTCGATAATCCAGATCATCGTCGCAGCGAAAAAAACCGACACCAACACCACTATCGTATTGGCCGTCAGTTCTTTCTTGTTGGGCCACGAAACCTTCTTCAGCTCAGACCTAACTTCACGCAGGAACCGCGTCAGTCTTGCCAGCCGGCTTCGACTCTGCACCGCTACTTCCTGAACCGCCATATCGTCACATCCTATTTATATTCGACCGTAATCGAAAATTTCTTAAAGTGGCAGGGGCGGCAGGACTTGAACCCGCAACCAACGGTTTTGGAGACCGCTACTCTACCAATTGAGCTACACCCCTGTTTGAAAACACCGCGCAAATCAAATAATGTTATTTGGTTTCTTTGTGCGCCGTATGTTTTTTGCAGAACTTGCAATATTTGTTGAATTCCAAACGGTCCGGATCGTTCTTTTTATTTTTATTGGTCTGGTAGTTGCGTTGCTTACACTCCGTGCAAGCCAACGTGACTGCATTACGCATACTGC
>CAZOJA010000365.1:0-2573 GCA_964579955.1 uncultured Veillonellaceae bacterium
GTGCAAATCCCTTTTCGTGTCTTAGTATTTAGTATTTTAATTGTTATTCGCCAGTCGATGGCAAATTCCTTTTTAGTTCGGCCAGTTTCGGCCCCATGATCCGCTTGTATGCTTCCACGCCCGGTTGGTCGAACGCGTCGACCTGGGCCAGTTCCCCTTCATAGGCAACCGACAGCGCCAGCAGATACAGCAGTTCGCCCAGGTGGAAGGCATTCAGCGCAGGCAAAACGAATACGGCGCTAAACCGCCCATCCGCCGCCAGCGCCTCCGCATTCGACTGGCGGGCCACCTCCAGCGCCTCCGCCAGCGGCAGACCGGCAAACTTTGCCACCGCCGCCTCGTCGGGAAACACATCCGGCACCATGACCGGCGCGCCCCAGTCGGCGATCCGCAAAAACTGCACCACCTTGTCCCTGGCCCCGTCCTGATGCTGCTGGGTCTGGGCATGCATATCGGTGGTACCGACCGCCACGATCGGCGTCCGGCCGTAATACACGACGTTCCCCTGCCGGTCGGTGCGTTTGCCGAGCGACTCGGCCAGCAACTGGATATACCACTCGGAAACCGACTTCAGGTAGTCGGCGTATGGCATGAACACCTCGAGCCGGCGACCGTGGTTCGCTGCGGCCAGATATTTCAGCACCGCGTTGAGCAGCGCCGGGTTACGATACACGTCAGGCGTCCGGCAGGCCTCATCCATCGCCCGCGCCCCGGCCAGGAACGCTTCGATGTCCATACCGATGCAGGCGGCCGTCACCAGGCCGACTTCGGCAAAAATACTGAACCGCCCGCCCACGCCGTCCGGCACCGAGAACATCGGCCAGCCATGCGTGCGGGCCATGCGGTGCAGCACCGTCTCCTGCGCGCCTTCGGCCGGGTCGGTCACCGCGACCACTTCCAGTTCCAGCGGCAGTTCGCCGCGTTGCAGCGCCTCGTACAGCACCATGAAGGTCGCGGTCGTCTCGATCGTCGAACCGGACTTGGAAATCACGACCAGGCAGACCCGGTAGGGCTCTCCGGGTTTGTGATGCGCTTTCAGTCTGGCCTCCCGCTGCAGCTGCGCCAGCAATTCAGCGGTGCGGCGGGGATCGAGGTTGTTGCCGGAAAAATACAGCTTCGGCCAGCCGCCCCGTTCCTCTGCCGTCTGCGAATTCCAGAATTCGCCGCAGTGCACATCGAACAGGACTTTGTTGCCCAGATAGGAGCCGCCGATACCGAAGGAAACCACCGTATCAACCCGATTTTGCAGCGATGCGCCGAACGCTTTCAAGCGGGCGATCGAGGCGGGCGAGTTGAGGTGACCGTCGGCGATATAGGGCAGTTGGCTGAACAACACCTTTTCCGGCGCGCCGTCCTTCGACAGATGGCCCTGCACTTCGCCGGTCGAACGCATCTGTTCGATCGCCCGGTGGGCTTCGGCGATCCTGGCATGAATTGCCGCGATTTCTGCTGCGGTGACTTTTCCCTCACCGAACAAATTCTCGTATTCCAATGTAAATCCGGATGCGGTTTGCAACATGGCAGACATGGACTGCACCTCCCCGAAATGTGTGGGCTTTAGTTGTTAGCCGCCGTAACCGTCGGGATTAGCGCGGTGCCAGTCCCAGGCGGTCTGCAAAATCGTCGGCAGGTCGCTGTAACGCGGCTGCCAGGGAAAATCCTGCTGGAACCGTTCCGATGACGCCACCAGCACCGCCGGGTCGCCGCTGCGGCGCGGCGCTTCGATCACCGGAAAATCGATGCCGGTGATTTGTTTTGCCTGCGCTACCACCTCGCGCACGGAAAAGCCCTGCTGCGAACCCAGGTTGTAGGTGCGCGGTTCGCCGCCGGTTGCCAGATGTTCGATCGCCAGCACATGGGCCGTTGCCAGGTCGGTCACATGGATGTAGTCACGGATGCAGCTGCCGTCCGGCGTCGGGTAATCCGTGCCGTAGATCGAAATCGCCGGCCGTTGGCCGAGCGCGGTTTTCAGGATCAACGGGATCAGGTGGCTTTCCGGCGTGTGGTCTTCGCCCACGCCACCGGCCGGCAGCGCCCCTGCCGCGTTGAAATAGCGCAGCGCCACATAGGAAAAGCCGTACGCCATGGCAAAATCGGCCAGCATGTTTTCGATCACCAGCTTGGTCCGGCCATAGACATTGGTCGGGCAGAGCCGCGCATCCTCGCGGATCGGGCAGCACTCCGGCTCGCCGTACACCGCCGCCGTCGAGGAGAATACAATCTTTCGGACATTTGCCGCCTGCATCGACTCCAGCAGCGACAGCGTCGCCGCCACATTATCGCGGTAATACTTGGCCGGATTGGCCATCGACTCGCCGACCTCACTCGCTGCGGCAAAATGCATCACCGCATCAATCGCATGGCTGGCAAAAGTTTTGGCCAGAATGGCTGCATCGCGGATATCCGCCTGAACAAAAGGAGCATCCTTAGGGATTGCCGTCCGATGTCCCTTCACCAGATTGTCGAGCACCACGACGCCGTGCCCCGCCGCCAGCAGTTCCCTCACTGCATGCGAACCGATATAGCCGGCACCGCCGGTCACCAAAACATTCATTACAGCCCTCCGTTAATTG
>CAZOJA010000366.1:0-2568 GCA_964579955.1 uncultured Veillonellaceae bacterium
CATGGACCGTACCTCGCCGGAAGTAATCCGTGATGTGGAAAAAATCCTGGAACGGAAATTGTCATCTCTTGCAACCGAAGACTTTACTTCGGCAGGCGGTGTCGATGCCGTGGTCGAAATTCTTAACAGGGTCGACAGAACGACCGAACGTACGATTGTTGAAAGTCTGGAAGTCCAAGATCCGGAACTTGCTGAAGACATCAAGAAGCGCATGTTTGTCTTTGAAAACATCATCATGCTTGATGACCGCGCATTGCAAATGGTGTTGCGTGAAGTGGACAGCAAAGAATTGGGCTTGGCGCTCAAGGCCGCCTCTTCCGAGGTGTCGAACAAAATTTTCAAGAATATGTCGAAAAGAGCGGCGGAGATGCTGCGGGAAGAAATCGACTTCATGGGTCCGGTACGGATTCGCGATGTAGAAGAAGCGCAGCAAAAGATCGTCGCGGTTATCCGACGACTCGAAGAATCGGGCGAGATTGTGATTTCTACAGGACGGGGCGACGATGTCCTCGTCTGATCATCGCATCATCAAGGATGCGAAAATTTCTGCCAGTCCGATTGTGATTGCGATGCATGAATTTACCGACTTGACTGTTCCGGCGGCTGAGGCGCAGGAAACGGTTGCGGAGCTTGGCGATTCTACCGCGGAGACTGAAGCTGCACAGGCGTCAATTCCAGTGAAACCGCGTATCGATGAAGAAATGATCCGGGTGGCAAATAAGCAGGCAGAGGAACTGTTGGCGCGTGCCAGGCAAGAAATTGACGAGATGAAAAGTCACGCCAGCATTGAAGTGACACAGGAAGCGGAACGGATCAAGGCGACTGCGGCAGCAGAGGGAAGTAAACAGGGACATGCCGCGGGGCTCCAGCAAGGGTTGACGGAAGCAAAGACTCAGATGGCCGAACAATTGAGACAGACGGCAGAACTCTGTAATGCGATGATTGCTGCCGCAGAGCAAGATGCCCGGCGGATTCTATCGGAAGCGGAACCGAAAATCATTGAAATGGTACTGGCGATCAGCCGGAAAATTATCTATGATGAATTGGAAGAACGGCCTGCGGTGGTATTGGAGTTGGTTCGCGGAGCATTGGAACGGGTTCGCGACCAGAATCAACTTGTAATCCATGTCAGTCCGGAGGATTATGAATTTATCCTGCAGTCGCGTCATCAGTTGCAAGCTGTCGTCGGAGCCGAGCGGACATTGACGTTGACGGCCGATACGGTGTTGGGGAAAGGCGGATGCTTGATCGAAACCTCTTTTGGCACGGTCGAAGCAGGAATCGATACCCAACTTGAATCAATCCGCCGTGTTTTGCAAGGAATGTTGCCATGAAGAATTTTTGCGCTGACCAATATCTGAATGCGATCAACAGTACGGAAACAGTTTTGATGAAAGGAAAGATCACCAAGATAATCGGACTGGTGATCGAAGCCGATGGTCCCAGTATCAACCTGGGTGAGCTTTGCTATATCTATCCGCGAATCGATGCGCCGCTGTTACCGGCCGAAGTGGTGGGCTTCCGCGAAAATCGGGTGCTTCTGATGCCGTTGGGGGAGATGCAGGGAATCGGTCCCGGTAGCGAAGTCGTTTCGTCGCGTAACCTGTTGCGTGTAAAAGTTGGGCCAAGCCTGTTGGGCCGGATCCTTGACGGGCTTGGCAATCCGATTGACGGCAAAGGACCTCTGGTTGCCGAATGTGAATACGCCATTCAGAACACGCCGCCGCCGCCATTATCGCGTCGGCGGATTTGTCAGCCGGTTTCCGTCGGTATTCGGGCCATCGACGGGTTGATGACATTGGGAAAAGGGCAAAGAATGGCGATATTAGCGGGAAGTGGCGTGGGCAAGAGTACGATGATGGGCATGATTGCCCGCAATACCAGCGCCGATGTCAATGTCATCGCACTGATCGGAGAGCGGGGTCGGGAAGTGCTCGACTTCATCGAACGTGATTTGGGAGAAGAAGGGCTCAAAAAGTCGGTTGTCATCGTATCCACATCGGATCAGCCGGCATTATTGCGGATTAAGGGAGCCAATACGGCAACGGCGGTTGCCGAGTATTTTCGCGATCAGGGCCGGGATGTCATGTTGATGATGGATTCGCTGACCCGAGTGGCTATGGCGCAGCGGGAAGTCGGCTTGACCATCGGTGAACCGCCGGCGACACGCGGTTATCCCCCGTCGGTTTTTGCGATGATGCCCAAATTGCTCGAACGTTCCGGTACCGGCGAAAAAGGATCGATTACCGGACTTTATGCAGTACTGGTCGATGGAGATGACATGAATGAACCGATCGCCGATAATGTGCGCAGCATTGTGGACGGGCACATCGTGCTGTCAAGACGCCTGGCCACCCAGAATCATTATCCGCCGATTGATATTCTGGCGAGCCTGAGCCGTGTCATGACGGAAGTCGTGACGGAGGACCATGTTAAAGCGGCCCAACGTTTGCGTAGTTTGCAGGCGACGTATCAGGAGGCGGAGGACTTGATCAATATCGGTGCATATGTGAAAGGGAGCAATCCAGAGATTGACCAGGCCATTGACCGCAACAACGGGATTCGCAA
>CAZOJA010000367.1:0-2566 GCA_964579955.1 uncultured Veillonellaceae bacterium
AAGAATTCTATCGGCTCATCACCGATGGAGTGGACGTGGAAGTCCGGCGCCCGGACGGTTCCATCAAGACGGACAAGGTTTGGCTGTTCGATTTTTCCGAGGAAGGAACGGACAATAACGATTGGTTGGCCGTCAACCAGTACACCGTGATTGAAAATCATAACAATCGTCGGCCGGATGTGATCATTTTCATCAATGGCATTCCGCTGGCCGTGATTGAATTGAAGAGCACTTCCGACGAAAATGTGGGGATCACCGAAGCGTTCCGGCAGTTTGAAACGTATAAAAACGAAATTCCCTCGTTGTTCATCTACAATTCATTCCTGGTGATCAGCGATGGGGTGAACGCAAAAGCAGGAACGCTGACCGCCAATGAGGATTGGTTCTTGCCCTGGCGGACTATCGATGGCCTGGAAATTGCCCCGGTATCACTGCCGCAGCTGGAAGTGTTGATCAAGGGAATGTTTGACAAGCGGCGTTTTCTCGACATTATCAAGAATTTTATCCTGTTCCAGACTGACGGCAAGGAAATCTTCAAGATTTTGGCCGGCTACCATCAGTATCACGCGGTCAAAAAAGCAGTGAATTGCACTGAGCGGGCCACCACCGAAGGCGGCGACCGGCGCATCGGTGTCATTTGGCATACCCAGGGTTCCGGCAAAAGCTACTCGATGGTATTCTATGCTGGCCAGCTGATCATGACCCTGAACAACCCGACTCTTATCGTAGTCACAGACCGGAACGACCTGGACGAGCAGCTGTTTACCACGTTCAGCCGGTCCGAGGAGTTCTTGCGGCAGGCGCCGGTGCAGGCGACAAGCCGGGCTGAGCTGCGGCAGATGCTCAAGGAGCGTCAGTCTGGCGGTGTTATCTTTACCACCATCCAAAAATTCTCGCCAGGCGAGGATGGGGACACCGAGCCGCTGCTCAACGACCGGCGCAACATTGTGGTCATCGCTGATGAAGCCCATCGCTCCCAATACGGATTTGACGCCAAAGTGTCTTCCGGCGACCAGGGGGCGGATGTGAAATACGGCTACGCGCGTTATCTGCGGGAAGCCATTCCCCATGCCTCATTTATCGGATTCACCGGCACGCCGGTGGAACTCACGGATAAGAACACACCCGCCGTTTTTGGCGATTACATTGATATCTATGACATGACACGGGCCGTGCAAGACGGGACCACCGTGAAAATTTTCTACGAAAGCCGCATCGCCAAGCTCGACCTGCCGGAATCGGAACGGCCGAAAATTGACGAAGAATTTGAAGAGATCACGGAATATCAGGAAGAATCCTATAAAGAAAAGCAAAAAAGCAAGTGGTCCCGGCTGGAGGCGATCGTCGGCGCAGAAAATCGCGTGCAGAAGATTGCCCAGGATATCGTCGAACACTATGAAAAGAGGCAGGCAGCTTCCTTTGGCAAAGCCATGGTGGTGGCGATGTCCCGGCGAATTGCCGTCGACCTGTACAATGCGATTGTCGCATTGCGGCCGGAGTGGCACAGTGATAGCGATACTGACGGAGTTATTAAAATTGTCATGACCGGTTCGGCCTCAGACCCGCAGGACTGGCAGAAGCACATCGGTCCCAAGGCTCGCCGCAAGCTGCTGGCGAAACGGATGAAAGACGAGAATGACCCGCTGAAGATCGTCATTGTGCGCGATATGTGGCTGACCGGTTTTGATGTGCCGTCCATGTACACGATGTATGTGGACAAGCCGATGTCCGGCCATAACCTGATGCAGGCCATCGCCCGCGTCAATCGGGTGTTCAAGGATAAACCGGGCGGCTTGATTGTCGATTACATCGGGATTGCGGATAATCTGAAAAATGCTTTGTCGCAATACACCGTCTCGGATCGTGAAAATACCGGCGTGGATGTGGACCAGGCCGTAGAACTGATGAAAGAGAAATATGCGCTGGTGCGTGATTTGCTGCATGGGTTCGACTACAGCAAATTTGTCACCGGTACGGCATCGCAGCGGATGACGACGATCGTAGCCTGCATCGACTTTGTGCTTGGATTGGGCGAAGCCGGCAAGAAAGATTTCCTGAACTATGTCACTGAACTGGCCCGGGCCTATGCACTTTGCTCCACTACGGACGAGGCAGAGGCGCTGAATGTGGAGATCGGCTTCTTCAAGGCCGTGAAGGTGGGGATCATTAAACTGATTCCGGCCGGAGGAACCAAGAAGACCAAAGCGCAGATCGAAGCGCAGCTGAACCAACTGATCGGCAAGTCGATCATTTCGGAAGAAGTCGTCGACATTCTCAGCGTTGTGGGCCTGGATAAACCGAATATCGGCATTTTGTCGGATGAATTCCTGGAGGAAGTCCGGGGCTTGCCGCAAAAGAATCTGGCGGTCGAACTGCTGAGGCGCCTGATTGCCGGCAAAGTGAAGTCGGTTTCGCGCAGCAACCTGATCCAGTCGAAGAAATTCTCGGAAATGCTGGAGAATGCGCTGAAAAAGTACCAGAACCGCTCCATCGAAACGACCCAGGTCATCATGGAACTGATCGAACTGGCCAAACAAATGAACGAGATGCAGAAACGGGGCGAGTC
>CAZOJA010000368.1:0-2563 GCA_964579955.1 uncultured Veillonellaceae bacterium
GCATTTCCAATTCCGGTGTAGACAATAACGCTACGCCATGGATCGAGGCATCCTTGGTGCGAATGTTGCGACCAATGGCAACTGCCAACTCCTGACCCACCGGTTTCATTTCTTCGATCATGCCGCCCAGTTTACGTCGTTTCAGTAAATTTCCTTCCCGGTCAAACAAAAAAACACTGTTGCTCTGCGGATGCTCGACCGGTGTCGGCAACTGCCAGTTGGCCCGGTTGTAAGTATTGCCGGTTGAAAAAATAGCGTAAGGCCCGATATGCTGAGTGTGCAGCCCCGTTGCATTCACATAAATCCCCTGAATCCGCTGCGGCGCGCTCAAGACGCGACTCCAGACCAGCTTTCCGGCTGTATTGACAAAAAAGGCCCGTCCATCGGCGGACACGCCGCTCATGTATTTTCTGTCCTGCGACCATTTGGGACCAAACCGCATGTTGGTTCGTTCGTACGGTTCGACAGTTTCAATATGCAGACTCCAGCGGTTTTCTCCGGTACTGGCATCAAATTGGTAGATGTTGTTTTTATAGCGGCGATACGGCCCGGGTGTATAGTCTGAAGTGCCAAACACCAGAAGCTTGCCGGTGGAATCGATATCACACGAGCTCACCCATACGTCCAGGTTGTGGTCGAGGGGAAATAGCTCGACCTTCCCCGCAGCGTCAATTTTGTAGATTCTGGCAAAATAGTCGGTCTGTCCATTGGGAAAACGGATGGACCGCAGCGCCACCGCATAGGCGTTGCCGCTGTCGTCCATCGCGATTGACATAATACTGGGAAACGTCTTCTGACGTAGGTCCACGCCTAGTTCATCGACACTGTGGCGTCGCCACTTTTCGCCGCCGGTCGCGGCATCCACACAGATTACCGCCCCTTGTTGGCTGTTTTCACCAATCAGGATCAACCTGCCATCCGGCGAATATTCGAGCGCGCTGATTTTCCCCATGCCGATCTTCCGCCGCCACACCGGCGATCCCTCTGTACTGAATACCATCACATCGCCGTTTTCCGTGCCAACGGCAATCCGGTCGCCGCCCGGCGACATGCGGACGAGTCCCGGCGTCGAGCCCATTTGGCGGAAACCACGGATTTCCACTTTGCCTAGCGGAATTTCGGCAATTTTCTCGAACCGTCCCATTTGGCTCAACGTCCGCTTTACAGCCGACGGCTTGCCTTGACGGCCCAACTCGGGGAAGATGTGCATCGCAAGTAAAACGATACTCATCGCCAATAGACCAAATAATATCGCCATGCGGATTTTTTGCTTCATCGTCATGCCGTTCACAGCCACACCGCCATAAAATCATATACGCCGCGAAGTTGGGGAAAATAGGCTACGCCATTGTGTTGCAACGAGTAAATTACTTTAAGTCCGACGCCAACCAAAACAGCGGCGAAAATTCCTGCACAGGCCAGTCGCTGAACCAGCGGCCACCCCGGCAAATAGGTCCGGCTATTGCCCCGGCCAAAGCCGCGACTCTCCACCGACAGGGCAAGCGTTGCCGCCCGCCGCAGCGAACGGGCCAAAATGGGGAACAATACATAAAACGCCGTACGAACCCAACGAACTGGCGACAAACTTCGCGCCGGCTCAAAACCTCGCAGGCGCTGCGCCGTAAACACCACTGCTGTTTCCTCAAAAATGACCGGCAAAAACCGCAAACTGGTAATGACCATAAACGCGACTTCGAACGGCATCCGCCAATGCAAAAAGCACTGCAACAGTTGACGGGGATCGGTCGTCCAGCAAATCAACAGGCCACAGGCTAGCATGGTTCCGGAGCGCAACGCCTGCACGGCCCCATGTTCCAGCCCTTCACGGTAAATATAGACGCCGCCGGTCCATTCACCAATCCACGGCGCAGTCGGTGACACCAGACAAGCAATCATCGTGCGCGGTTCCTGATTGTAGAACAGCGCCTGGCTGACCATCGTCCCCCATAACCCCACCAGCAAAAACACCGCCAGCACCTGCCAGCGTTGTACGGAAGAGCGGGCGATAAAATGCAGGCTCAGCGAGCACAAAAACAGGGCAAATAACGGGCGCGGCCCTTCCAAACCAACAGCAAACAGCATGACTGCCGCCAGCAAGGTGAGCTTGGTCCTTACATCGATTCTGTGAATCGGCGTATCAGCCGACGTTGCTTCCCACACCTGTCTGTTGTACATGCCGGACCACCTCCTCCACTGCCAATGCACAGCCGCCATACAGCCGCCTGGATAATTGCAACGCTGCCGGCGGCCGCAAAGATGCCGCCTTTAATATTTCATCGCAGGAAAACACTTGACGAGGCGGCGCATCCGCCACAATTTTGCCTTCAGTCATGACAATGACGCGCTCCGCATAGCGGGCGGCTACTTCCGTATCATGGGTGCAGAGAATGACCGTCCCGCCTTTTTGGCTATATTCCTGCAACAAACCGATGATATCGTCGATATGCCCCAGATCCTGACCGGTTGTCGGTTCGTCCAACAACATGATGTCCGGCTGGCAAGACAACAGGGAGGCGATTGCCACCCTCACGCGCTGCCCCTGGCTTAGCGCCAACGGAAACCG
>CAZOJA010000369.1:0-2560 GCA_964579955.1 uncultured Veillonellaceae bacterium
CCAGCGGCAGATCCAGTTCATTGACTTCCCGCAGCAGCACATGCATCGAAGAAGTGTGCAACGCTGTCCCCAGTCCATGTCCGGTTGCGTCCATCAGAAAACCGCGCAACACCTGCCCGGCATAGCGCCAGTCCATAAAGTACAAATCGCCGCCGACATAACTATAGGGGCGGTACAATGTATCAATCTCGACATATTTCGATGGCTCCGCCTCTTTCAACAGCGCGGTCTGCACCCGGGTCGCCAATTGGGCGTCCCGATGGATTTCCTGCTCCCGTCGCACTTCTTCCGAAACGTCACGCAGCGTCAAGGTGACCAGGGTTCTTTCGCCATACTGCACCAATGTAGCTGACCGTTCCACCTGCAACATGGCGCCGTTCCGGTGACGCACGGTTCGCCGCTGCACTGGCAGGAAACGGTCCTGTTTCACCCGGTCAAGAAATTTCTTGATATTTTCTTCGCTGTCCACGGTAATTTGGTAGACTCGTAACGGGCCATCGCGATACAAGTCATAGCCGAAGCGCTCGCTAAACCGGCGGTTTGCTTCGACGATCTCGCCGGTATCCGGGTCACAGAGCAGCACGGCCTCCGGCGATTGCTCGACTACGGCCCGGTAACGGGCTTCGCTCTCTTCAATCGCTGCCTCCATTCGCTTGCGTTCGGTGATGTTGCGGGCGATTCCCAGCACGCCAATCAGATTCCCCTCATTATCCCGCATCGGCGTTTTGATCGTTTCCAGGAGCACATGTTCCCCGCTGTCAGCCATGGTCACCCATTCTTCATTGATATGGGGCCCGCCTTGCATTGCCAGTCGATCATTTTCCCGAAAAAAATCCGCGAGTTCTTTGTTTACAAAATCATAATCGGTCCTGCCAATGATTTCCGCTTCTTTGGCGCCGAAAAATCGCTCAAACATCGGGTTGCAGGAAAGATAAACCCCTTCAGCATCTTTTAGCCAGATCATGTCGGGAATCGTCCTGACCAGTGTAGCCAGACGGGCTTCATGCTGCGCCAGCGAGTCCGCCAGCTGCCGCCGTTCGGAAATATCGATGCCGATTCCGGCGAAATACTGTTTTCCCTCAATGGTCAGCGGGACTGCCGTCAGATACATCGGCAACCGCCTGCCGTCCTTGAGTTGCAGATTGGCTTCCGCGCTGGCAAATCCGCTGTGAAAGGCATTGGCAACTTCCTGGGTGATCCGGTCAATCGTGGCCTGATCTCCCTTGTACCAATCCAGCAACATCATTTCGGACAATTCCTGCGCCGAATAACCGGTAAGCCGCTCATGCTCCTTGTTCCAGCGCAATAACCGCCCTTCCGCATCATACAAGTATAGAATCCCCGGCACACTGTTAAATAGGGCGTCGGTTAAGCCCTGCTCCTGTTGCAGTGTTTCCTGCATTGACTTCAATTCTTCATATTGCGCAGTCAGCTCTTCGTGCTGCGCCGTGATTTCCTGATGGGCCGCCGTCAAATCAGCCGTCCGTTCAGAAATCCGCTGTTCCAGTTCTCCATTCAATGCAACGAGATTCTGATTTAAGGTTTCGATTTCTTCATTCATCGCCCGCATCTCTTCATTTTGGGCGGTAAGTTCCTCATTCATCGCGACAATCTCTTCATTTTGCGCATTGAGGTTCTGATTGGCAGCCGCCAATTCCCGCGTGCGTTGTTGTACCTTGAACTCAAGTTCTTCATTGAGTTTCTGCAAACTAGTTTCTATACGAATCGCTTTAACGGCAATAAGTAGCGCAAACAATAAAGCGATTCCCATCGCCACGGAAAGGAGTAACAAGGCTTGTTCACGTTTCTGGGTGGCATCTTCACGAAATGCACGCGCTTTATCGCGGGCGAAATCGCGCACTGAGGCAATACTGACTTCAATCGCAGCCACGCGCTGATTTCCAGCGAACTGTGCCAGCAGCAACGCCTCTTGTTTCCGCCCAGCGCTGACCAATCGGATCACTTCTTCACGAATCGGCCGCCATTCTTCAAAATTCTGCAATGCGGTTTGAACTATTGCAGAATCGCCCAAAAACCTTTCCCGGACCAATTTGAAGTCAGACAGCACATTGGCTTCGGTAGCAGCCAAATACTGCAGATGTCTTTGAATCTCCTCGCTGGATTCGGCCAGCACGATTTCTTTGACCGCTCTGTGCATGCCGAGCACATCGCGTTGAATCCGCAGTACGGCCGTCGACACAGTAAACGGGTGATTGTATAGGTTTTCCGTCAGTTCCGCCACCCTGTTCACTGTAGAATAACCTAACCAGCTGATGGTCAATATCAGCAACACCAAGCCGCCAATCAACAAAGGCATTTTTCGTTTTGGTTGCGTTGCCAAATTGCTTCGCCCCATTTACTAAGTTATTCGCTAATTGTCCATTTCGTTATCGTTGTTCAAAACCCTGCATGATATTTCCCGGGAAATATCAAATCCGCAATACGGCGATCCCTGCCGCCAATATCAAAATCCCTGCCGCAAGGTGCAGACGTCTGGAATTGCGGGCCTGCCAGTCCGATGCCTTCTCCACCGACAGTTTCCCCAGATAAACCAATATGG
>CAZOJA010000370.1:0-2560 GCA_964579955.1 uncultured Veillonellaceae bacterium
TGGCAAAAAATGTCGAAAAGACGCCATATTACATCAATATCGACGCTGCCTGGCCCGAGAGTCCGTTTCTGTTGGTCAGCGGCGGACAGGGCGTGGCCCGCCTGCCGATGGAAAGTCTGAAGGTCGGGCAACCGGTTTGCGCGACCGGCATGATCGACAGCTCGCCGCGATCCGGCAAACCTTATATTCTGGTCATGGATGCAGCCCAGCTAAAACTGGTGGATCTGCGGGTATCCGCCACTGAAGCGGCGCATCATGTCGGACATTTTGTCACCATTACCGCCAAGGTGGCCGGCGCCAGCTATGCCGAGGGACTGGAGAAGAAACCGACATTCCTTAATCTTGACCAACCCTATCCGATTGACCCGGCGCTGATTGTGATCAACCAGGATCGCCGTCCATTATTTGGCGAACCGGAAAAGTCTTTGCTCGGCAAGACGATTTCCGTGACCGGGATCGTGCAAAAAAGCGAAAACGGCAGAGCGGTGATCGATTTGCTTTGGCCGTCGCAGCTACGCGTGGAACCGTAATCCAGGTAAAGGAGGAATCGATATGAAAAAGCAAGTGGAACCCCAACGAACCGAACAAGCGGTGCAGTACCAGAAACCGGTGATGAAAACCGTCGTCACGCCGAAGGAAGTCCGCGATATCGAGCAACCCTGCGCCTTCTACGGCTGTGGTCTGGAACGGAAAAAGAAACGCTGATGGCCTGAAAGGGTGGGAAGAAAATTTCGTCTTACGCAGAAAGCTACAACGAACGATTCCACTTCTTCAAGGATTATTCAAGGGAATCCCTGTACATCCGTGAAGTGATCACGGCGTTTGCGCCGGACTGCTCGCGGATATTGGATATTGCCTGCGGCACCGGCAAACATGCGGTCGAACTGGCCGGCATGGGCTATTCGGTAACCGGGCTGGACATTGACCCGGAGATTTTGTCCATCGCAGCGCAGGCGGCGGCGGAGCGCGGCCTGACATTGGAAACCGTTCAGGCGGATATGCGGCGTTTTCACGTCGTTCCGCCTGTTTGTGCTACTATCAACATGTTTTACTCGTTTCAGAACGTGTTGCAGAATGCTGCCGAACAGGCAAGCTGCCTGGAGTCGGTTTATCGCTCGTTGCGGGACGACGGTCTGTTGCTGCTTGAAGTTCTGCCGGAGGAAAACAACTTGGCGCTGTATCCGCCGCAGCAGGATTTTCTGCTGCACGAGCAGGCGCTGCCGGATGGGTCGACGCTGCGGGTTTCCAGCCGCAACCGGATCCTGGACGAGCGGCGCAAAGAGATCGTGTTTACTTATGAAACTGTCAGACAAGATAGCATCGTCAAGCGGGAACAATTGGTTTCGCCAATGCTGCGCATGTATCTGGAGCCGACCCGTCGACTGGTCGAGGCGGCCGGATTCCGGATCGTCGCCGAGCATGGCGATTATTCGCTGCAATGCCCGTTTGCGCCGGACAGCGCCAAACTGATCTTCGTTGCCCGCAAACAGGCTGGAGACTGACCGATGGAGAGCGTGACGCATCTAACGGTGAAGGAATATCGTTTGCTGCTGGCGCGTGGCGGCCTGGCTGCGGCGGAGCTGCTTGGCAGGTTGGTCCGCCTGTGCCGGCGTGATTTTCAGTGTGAGCGGGTGACGATTTTTTTACTGGACCGGGATGGGCGATATGTTTCCGCGATCGCCGAAGGCTTGCCGGATATGGACATTGATGTCAAACCTGGCGAAGGGCTGGTCGGCAAGGCGATTGAGCAGCGGGAAATCCTGGTCAGCAACCGGGCCGCCTATGATGTGCGCTCCTTGTGCAGGGTCCGCGACCATTACACCGGTTTTCAGACCCATTCGCTGCTGGCGGCGCCGATTGGCGGAAAATCGGGGCGCGTCATCGGCGCGGTGCAGCTGATCAACAAGTTCGGCGGCGAGTTTACTTCGGCAGACAGGGAACAGATGGCGGCGATTTGTGCCGAACTGGCAACTCTCAGCGAAAGGATCCCCCGACCGATTAGCAATCTATGGGCCGACTGGCAGCAAATCGCGCCGCCGGATGAGGAGAAGGAACCCTTATGATCCAGTTGAAAGAGAAGCTGCTATTGGCAGAGAAAGCGGAAACACTGTATGTGCTGGACATCGATTCCGGCCGTGTCCATTCCTTCAACCTCACCGCCAAAGTGATCTTTCAGCTTTGCATGCAGCCGATCGAGTTTGACGAGCTGGTCAGTGAATTTCTCGGTTATTTCCCGATCGATCCGGCGGAGGCGGCAGCGGATATCCGCCAGATTCTCGAGTTGCTCCGGCAGTATGACCTGCTGGCGGAGTCGGGCCAGCTTGATGGATAGACTGGATTTGCGGTTGTTCAACATCAATTATTCGGTGTTCACCGATGTCGACGCCGCACAGCGGCAGCTACAACTCGCCTTCGCGATGAAACCGCATTCAGCGACCGGTTTTTCGCGGTCGCTGAGCCTAAAACAACACGGCAGCGAGACAACCCGTTATTCACTATGGTACGAAGACGCTTGGCAGTGCGATTTTTCCGATCTGCACGCAGCAGTTCGCCAGCTGGA
>CAZOJA010000371.1:0-2556 GCA_964579955.1 uncultured Veillonellaceae bacterium
GCATCTCAACAAGGTGGACCGTCGTGGAAGCGATAGCCATTTTCCCTTCACTGTCTCGCACGCTGTCAAGAATGGCCGTGAATAGCTTGTCTTTGGTAATGCGCCGATAACGATAGTCCACAACATACCGCAGCGTAAACTCAATCCAGTTGTCCGTAGCCACCAGGGTGACCTGCGACGCCAAATTGATTTCTCTCACCACGTACTGCCTGGTTATTTCATTCCAGGCTTTTTGCGCTTCTCCAGCATACTCGCTCGTAATTCGATCGACGATTTGATTCAATGTCTGCCTTACCCAATGATGATCGCAACCATACTTGATCGGCACCTTGATTTCATCCCACAAAAAAGGAAACGAGCCTGAATAGTTAAACACAGGCTCCTTAAAAACAAAACTGTTGGCGATGCGAACCACTCGCCCATTATACAAGTCGGCTTCCACCCATTGCCCTGTTTCCATCAATGTAGTCCGCAAGATGCCGATATCGATCACGTCTCCAGTGATTCCGCCAAGTTGGATTCGATCCTTCGGGGAGTAGAAATTGCCGAAAGAAATCGCCACCCACCCGGCTATGCTCATGATAACTTCCTGCAACGCAAAGGCGATCCCGGCTCCGGCCACACCAATTACAACGCTTACGCCGCCCAATTGTTCGTTGAATAAAATGATCGTATAGACAATGAAAAATATGTATCCAGCATAAACAAACACCTTCTTGGCCCGATAACGCAAACTCGGTTCCGAAACATACTTGTTGACAGATTTCGTCAAAAAGAAAATAAAAATGCCTAGGACAGCATATCCCAATATGCCGGCAATCACTTTGTCAAAGCCGTTTGGCAGGCCCAAGACGGCGAACAAGGCTTCCATCATGCATCCTCCCGTAAGCAATTAGTTTTCTTTCTTCGCTTATTTGACGACCAGGACCGGCGCCGGCGACAAGTGAACCAGTCCACGCGCCACACTGCCCATCAACATGGCCTCAAAAGCGCCGCGGCCCTTGGATCCGGCTACATACATATCCACGTTGTGCATATTGCCGTAATGGATAATCGTGTCGACAGTATTGCCCTGCAGCCCCTCCGTTGTGACCTTCACGTCAGACGTTCCGCCCAATTCATCAATTTCTGCCAACAGTTTCTTTTCTTCCTCTACCCAAGCAGCGATTTTGCCGGCAAAGCTCTCGGCAGACTCGGCTCCCGACAGGGTATAAATCATCGCCAGGCTGCTCGGGTCCGCAACCGTTACAGCCAATAATTCAGCACCTGTCGCTTTGCAGAAATATAGCGCCCAACCGAGCGCATTCCTGCTGGGACTTGATCCATCATAGGCCAAAAGCAGCTTCTTTATGCTACCGACAACGATTTTTTCCTTTACAACCAGCACCGGAACCGGAGATAACTCTACCAAACTGTTGGTCGTGCTGCCGGTGATGATCTCTCGAAAAATTCCATGCCCTTTATTGCCTGCAACAATGATGTCGATATTGAACTTTTGCGCATAATCCAGGAGTGAAGCGGCTACGGGGCCTGCCAGCAAAGTGGCTTGCATTGCTATCCCCAAACCCCGGCATTGCTCGCAGGCAGCTTCGAGCAAACTCCGATCATCATCTTTTTTCATTGCCAGTTTTTCGAGGAGTATGGTTATGTTCTGCCCGCCGGCCCACATCAAATCGCCAGCATAGGGCTCAAATACTTTTACAATGTCAAGCGATGCCCCCGTCAACTTTGCCAGCAGAATAGCGTACTCTAGTGAAGCTTTACTGTCCGGCGACCCATCATAGGCGACAAGAATCTTACGAACTCCTTCCACGATGGCACCTCCCCAACTATTCCTTCGCAGCCGGGCCTTCTCCGCGCTTAGTCTTTTTGTTTTCATACATTGCCTGATCGGCGATTTCCATAAGTTCATCCAAATCCAGTCTGTTTTCTCTGGTCGATCGTCCTACCCCGATACTAAAGGTAATCGGGTACTTTACGCTTCGCTTCGCATTCACCTTGCTCTGGCTTTCCTCCAGCCGCGCCAAGATGCCTTGTATATTGTCTGCGGATTCGCGTAGTGCCAGCACGGCAAATTCATCGCCGCCGATCCGTCCGAGCACGTCGGTCCTGCGAAAAACATCCTGCAAGATGCGGGAAATTTCTTTCAGCAAAAAATCTCCCTCCTGATGACCAAAAGTGTCATTTACCCACTTCATGTGGTCCGCATCCATAAAAAACAAATTGGCTTCCGTCCCCAGTCGTTCCGACAATGCCAACGTCTGTTCGGCGCGCAGCAAAAACCCTTGACGATTGTATATCCCGGTAAGTTCATCCAGCATCGACAATTCATGGATTTGTCGTCTCATGCGATGTCTCTCCGCGGCATTGCGAAGGGCCTTTAGCAGTGTTTTGACCGATAGCTCCTGTAAAGACAGCACTTCCTGCACGCCCAGCGAAAAACACTCCGATTCCAGTTCCGCCGTAACGGTTCCGCCATGCAATAGCAACAAGGGAAAATCCAAAGCGTGCGAGCGGATGTTCTCGGCAAAATCGATTTTCACCTTGTATTCCGTG
>CAZOJA010000372.1:0-2530 GCA_964579955.1 uncultured Veillonellaceae bacterium
GGTTCATAAAGGTCTGCGGTTTGACAAGCAGCACCGGGCCGCCGGCCCGGTGCTCGCTGACTTCTGCTTCAAAACGTCGTTTCCAGGTTTCGCTGCGCCAGCGGCGGGCCAGTTCGTCCACGACCAGAAAGCCGATGTTATGTCGGGTATCCTTGTAACGGGCGCCCGGATTGCCCAGGCCCACCACGATTTTCAACACAGTTCCCTCCGAATCAGGTATCAAACAGACGGCTGACCGACAGGTCGTCGTAAATCCGGATGATCGCTTCGCCGAGCAGCGGGGCGACCGAAAGCACCTTCAACTTTTCAAAACATTTTTCCGGCGGAATCGGAATCGTGTTGGTCACCACGATTTCCTTGATGATCGAATTGGTCAGCCGTTCGCAGGCCGGCGACGACAACACCGGATGCGTGCAGCAGGCGTACACTTCTTTTGCGCCATGCCGTTGCAGGGCTTTCGCCCCTTCGACCAGCGAACCGGCCGTGTCGACGATGTCGTCGATGATCACGGCATTGCGGCCTTCGACGCAGCCGATCAGGTTCATGATTTCAGCCACGCCCGGCATCGGCCGCCGCTTGTCGAGAATCGCGATGTCGGCATGCAACCGGTCCGCCAGCTGGCGGGCCCGGGTCACGCCGCCGAGATCCGGCGATACGACGACGAGGTCCTCCAGATGTTTGGCGGCGAAGTATTCGGCCAGAATCGGCACCCCAGGCAGATGATCGACCGGAATATCGAAGAAGCCCTGGATCTGGCCTGCATGCAGATCCATCGTCACCACCCGGGTGACCCCGGAAGTGATCAGCAGATTGGCGATCAGTTTGGCGGTGATCGGTTCACGGCCACGGGTCTTGCGGTCCTGACGGGCATAGCCGTAATAAGGCAAGACGGCGGTAATGTTGCGGGCCGAGGCGCGGCGGCAGGCATCAGCCATGATCAACAACTCCATCAGGCTGTCGTTGACCGGGTTGCAGGTCGGCTGGATCAGGAACGCATGCGCGCCGCGGACGCTTTCCTCCAACATGATCTGAATTTCGCCGTTGTTGAACCGCCCGACGAATGCGTTCCCCACGGTGGTTCCCAGATAGGAGGCAATTTCCGTCGCCAACGCAGGATTGGCATTGCCGGAAAAAATCAGCAGTTTCTTCTCATCTTCCAAAATCATCATCCAACCCCCTGTTTTCTATTTCTTTTCCGCCCAACCGGCAATGTTGGTCTGCCGGGCCCGGCCCACTCCGAGTGCGCCGGCGGGAACATCCTTGGTAATCGTCGATCCGGCCGCGATATAGGCGCCGGCGCCTACAGAAACCGGCGCCACCAGATTCGAGTTGCAACCGACGAATGCCGTGTCTTCCACCACCGTCCGGTGTTTTTTCTTGCCGTCGTAGTTGACGGTGATCGTGCCGCAGCCGATGTTGACGCCGGAACCGATGTCCGCATCGCCGATATAGCTGAGATGAGGCAGTTTGCTGCCGGTGCCGACCCGCGAGTTCTTCACTTCGACAAAATTGCCGACCTTGACACCGGCGGCCAGTTCGGCATCCGGACGCAGATGGACGTAAGGCCCGACCGTCACCCCATCGGCGATTTTGCATTCATGCGCGTAGGAAAAATGCAGGGTCACCGCGTCGCCGAGCTGACTGTCGGCGATCCGGCTGTTGGGGCCGATCCGGCAATCCCGGCCGATGGTCGTTTCCCCCTCCAACCAGGTGAACGGATATAAAACGGTGTCTTCGCCGATGCTCACCGACGCATCGACAAATGTGCTCGCCGGATCCATCACCGTGACACCGCTGTCCATCAGTTCCAGCAATTTCCGCTGGCGCAGGATCTTTTCCGCTTCCGCCAGTTGCAGCCGCGAATTGATCCCCAGCGTTTCCTGGAAGTCCGTCACTTCGACTGCGCCGACCCGCTGGCCGGCTTGGGCCAGGATCGCCAGCACATCGGTCAGATAGTATTCCGCCTGTGCGTTGTTGCAGGTCAACCCGGCCAACGCCGCAAACAATGGCGCCGCCTCAAAGCAATAAATCCCGGTATTGATCTCGCCGATCCGCTTCTGCGCCTCTGTCGCGTCCTTTTGTTCGACAATGCCGACCACCCGTCCCGCCTCGTCACGCAAAATCCGGCCATACCCGGTTGCGTCAGCCGGCGTCGCCGTCAATACGGTCGCCGCCGCCCCGCTCTGTTGGTGAGCCGTGACCAGTTGCTGCAGCGTCTTGCCGGTCAAAAGCGGCGTATCGCCGCACAGCAGCAGTACGGTGCCGCCAAATCCGTCCAATGCCGGCTGCGCCTGCATCATGGCATGCCCTGTGCCCAGTTGTTCGGCCTGCACCACATATTCCGCCGCCGCGCCGATTTCGGCCTGAACCTGATCGCCGCCGAAACCGACGACCACGAGGGTCCGCTTCGCCCCCGCCTGCGTCGCCGCGTTCATGACATGACGCAACATCGGTCTGCCGCCCACCATATGCAGAACCTTGGGCAAAGCCGATTTCATGCGGGTTCCCTTGCCTGCGGCCAGAATCACCG
>CAZOJA010000373.1:0-2529 GCA_964579955.1 uncultured Veillonellaceae bacterium
TGTTGAATAAGAAAGGAGCCAGTATTGTGAAAGAACTGAAAATGCCGGTCGAGAAATTTGATGCAGAGGGATTTGTCGCAGATATTATGAACTTCCTCAAATCGCAGCAGATTTGCGGGGATGAATCGGAGGTGGTAATTGCCGAAGTGGAAGAGGACGGCGCTACACCCAAATGGGGTGATACAATTCCCGGCCGAAATATTGTCAAGGAACTGCTGCAGGACGAGAAAGCTTTGTTTTTTACTTTTAGCGGCACCGATGATGGGGACCCCGTTCCCTGCGCTGACGGAAAAAGTTATCCATCTGCTTATGAAGATGATGACGAGGATGAGGTTGCCAAAGAAGGGGCTGAAACTGACGAGGTGGGAGAATTTTTAGGCCTTGGCGAAGCCGAGGTTGTGGGATACGTTCTAAAAGTTTCGCAAGGAGAATTATCCATTAAAACCGTAATTCACGGGCCGGGAGTCACCTGTTGTCAAGCTCCGTCGGTGGAATACATCGAAGACGCGGGTCAATTTGAACAGGCGATGACAGACTACGTTAAGCGGTTTATTCGCAAATAGGTGAATGGCGATCGAGGACTGGAAGGAGTAAGAGGATATGTACAAATCAAAAAAAGCAGATGAATGGGTTATTATTTGCAAGAATGACAGAGAGTTGCTTACTCCGGGGAAAAGAGTCGTCAAGACCAAATATCAAGCCCTTGCTGACCGTCTTATTCTTGACTTGAAGAAATACGGTGAAGATCCGACGAATCCTCTTTCCATCGTCGCGTTTCATTACCCAATGATTGACTTTTTTTCCGATGGTTCTCGTGGCGAATTAGAACGCTCGATTTCTATCGGTCTCGACCGGGGAAGTGACTGGACGCTGGAGTGCCCAAGCGCTGAACCGAATTTTTGGATGCGCTGGCTTGGCGTATTCGGTAATGGTCAACAGCAGTCAGAAGAGGGGAAAAAGTGGCTGAGTCAGATTTCTACGATGCAGTTGTGTGCAGTATGTATCATTGGCAGAGTTATGGAAAGTGTAAACATTCCATTTATTGTTGCCACAAAACTTAAACCATCGGCGTTGAAGTCTTTCGCCAAGGAGATTGAAAAGCATTATCCGTACGTGTCAGCAAAGGACCTGGCGGTTTATTTTGACAATTATTTATTCTATTTTAATGTGGAAAAAGAAGCGGCAAAACAGGCATAAGAGTAATCGGCGGGTGTTGATCCAAAGGAGGTGAAAACTACGGTGTCGACTTCAAGTCAGCACGTTGACGCTTTTGACGAAGGTTTTGATGCGTTCAATGACGGGAAGGACAAGGAAGATAACCCCTATGATCCTGCCGATGAAGAGTGGGAAGAATGGAACGATGGATGGGATCGCGGAGAAAGCGATGACGGACAACGCATGAATGAATATTGTTGCGGCGGAGCTGATTGGCCGTGGTATGATTTCAAAACTACTGTATTGGTCAATGGGAAAAATAGGCGCGCAATTATTCGCTATGAATGGGTCGATAACAGTGAAGCATATTACCGGCCAGAGCCGGAACATCCTGGAAAAATTCAAATCGAATTGTTGGCAAAAAACGTCGTTGACACAGAACCTGATTTTGATTCTTTGCCAACGATGGAGCAGGATGCCATCGTAGCTGCCATCGAAAGACATCAGAAAAAACAATGGGACGAAATTTTTTCCAAACACAAGAAACCCAAAAAAGCGAAGGTAGTTCCTATTGCAGAAATAATAGCAACACTCCAGCAACCTGAATTGCCATTAAACGGGCTGGAAGAAAGCGAAGAGTTCAAATTATGGTTGAATGTGCAAGAGGTAAATGTCAATTTTGTCGACAAGCAGGGGTTGACGTCCGGCTTGGTAACAGCAATCGCTGACGGTGATCTGGAAGCGGCAAAAAGAAATATGTCTCTCTTACAAGAAGCAGGCTATAGTGCCCAATATATAGTTAGCAATGGCGTTGAAATTGGCATGAACCTGAGTTTAAAAGAGTGCATGCTGGGGAAGGTTTTCTTGCCACAGCTAATGTTATCTGCAAAATGTGCGCGTGAATGCAGAGCTATGATTTTTCAGCAATTTTCGAAAGAAGCTTTCCATAATCGGGTTAAAATTCTATCAGTGCCTATGACTGGAGATCGTTACCGAATAAACCATGAAGGCTTCTTGATTTCCGATGTTCTTTCCGGCATTGGGTTAGAGGTCATTCAGCTTGAAAAAGGAGCTGCGGCCGGGGAAATATCGGATTTATTGAAATTGCATCAACCTCGTTTAGTTACTTTGTGTCCGACATATAATGCTAATTTAAGCTTGGAGTCATGTATGAATGAGTTAAAGCAAAATAAATATGATGCCAAAACGATCGTGCTGGGATGCGAGACTATTTCGAAAACGCTAGCGCTACGGACAGGTGCTGACGCGTATGCAAAAGATCTGTTGTCGGCGGTTAGGCTGGCGAAGTGGTTAGCGGGAAATGAAAAATCTTGCTCTGGTTATGAGCAAGTTCGACATTTGGCCACAGATTGC
>CAZOJA010000374.1:0-2524 GCA_964579955.1 uncultured Veillonellaceae bacterium
GTTGCGGCATTGGCAATTAAGTCACAGAGCCATGCATCCGGCTCGGCAATCGCTATTTCGTCCGGTGAGCAGCCGGCCTTCCACTCATAACGACTGCCACTTTGATGGGCGCTCCCAGGCGCTACCACGAGTCCGCCTTTAGACCGAAGATCCACCCCCGGAATGAGGCTTGACAAGTTAGGCACCTTCAAGTCCTTGGGTAGCAGGTAATAGTGGTGGCTGCCGCCGCTGCCGGTACTAACGCTGACCGTGTCACCCAGTCTGCCATAGGAAAGCAGGTTGTTATACCCGTTACTTTTCACATCAATGTCGACTGCAAAAAACTGATCTCCAGTGCAAAAACCGATGTTGGCGGCCGGATGCCGCTGAAACGCAGCAATAATTTCTGCTTCATTGGATGTTGCTTTGCTCTCCCACCCTTTATAAATCGGATGTTTGCCGCTACTATCGCAGTTAGCCCCCTGTTTGCAAGTACAATGTCCTTTTTTGTTTATTCCATGCAGCATAACAATGCGAAAGCCATTTTTCGCATAATTTACGGCTAGTTTTGCCCTCTCACTCAAGCGCCTCACTCTCCTTCTGGGTAATATAAAAGCACCCTACGGTAAGGGTGCCTGCGTTCTGTTTCGGTTGTTTTTCACTGGAACCCTGCTTGGGTCATAGCAGATGCTGCCAGTTATGATGTTACCGCGTGCGGCGCTGAAGGCTGTCAAATCGACCTTGCCACATTCATCTTTGGCGGATAAATTGCCAAACAGCTCCCGGCGTTCCTGCATCAATCTGTATTGTTTGTGTTTTCGGCTTGCATTTCCAGACAGCACAATCCCCCCTTGCTTTCTGTGCCCAAGATACTCTGTCCTATCTATCGGCTTCACCAGAGTTCTTCTGATCAGGTTTTACGTATGGCCGACTCACCTTTAACGTCTCTCTATGAAATTTTTGAAAACGAGGTCTACCGGGTTTCCAGAACTTTACGTATCCCCTCTTGGACCCGTATTTTCTTGTCCACCGGCAGTTCCCGCCGCAGCCACTTGACCATGCTCATTTCGGAAATACCAATGGCGTCGGCGACTTCCCATTGCTTGACGTTGGCGATTCGGAAGGCATCACGCAAGTCTTTGTTTTGCATCTCGGTTCCTCCTTGACCAGAATGTGATTGCGGTTATATAATTACTACATATCAATTGTAATTGATAACATTAGTGCGGTCAATGGCGCAGCGCAATCTTGATGACACAAGCGACGATAGTGGTCATTTAGCCATTGATAACATTACACGAAAGGGGGGCGCGGCCATTTCGATCATCTTCACGGTTGATGATAATCGGTTAACAGAGAAGGTGCACGATGTGTCTCTTGGTCTGCAGGAGACTCGCCCGTTAGGAATGTTGCTTGCCGATTTTCTTTCGTTTGGCAACGAAATGGAGGAAAACCACGCTGTCTATAGCCGAATGATTCGCATCACTACGGAATATGATTCTCTAAAAGAATCCGCATATTATTTGCGATTAAAAGAATTTGTCGACCTTTGTATCGAGGACCCAACGTTATATTCCCTAGATACGGTAATGTTCTTTTTCCACTTGCGCGGCGCAAGTATTCCAGAGCATCATCTGGAATACAGATTTGATCCCGATCACCGGGTGGAAGATCTTGTGACTTCACAGGAGTCTATGTCTTCTTTTGCATGTGCAATCCGCGGCTTTTCCCTTTCGAACAAAAACAATATTGTCATCACTACCGTATACACCTGTGATGGTCTTGACGATCTCTGTATGGCTTCTCTGTACCATCTTGCACGAATGGGATTGCGTTTAAAACGCTGTAATAATTGTGGTCAATATTTTGTGGCGCTTCGTCGCGCCGATGCAATTTACTGTGATCGTCAAAGCCCGTTTCGCAAGAACAAAACTTGCAAAGAGGATGGTCCGTCGCGTGCATTTGAGAAAAAAGCAAAAATTAATACGGCAGCAAAACTACATCGAAATCTTTATGCGGCCAAGTTGATGCTGACAAGACGGAACCCAGATATTCCTCACTACAAAGAATCCTTTGAACAGTGGAAACTGCAATCAAAGAGCTGGAAGGCGGATTTAATTGCTGGACGAAAGTCTGAGGAAGATTATCTGCAATGGTTAATCGCTGATAAAAGTAGAAGGTAGTTGGCAATTTCCAACTACCTTCTACTTATTATATGTTTGGGGTTTTGTCAGTTGTCTTCTCATTAAGCTGAATACCATGTCCTGATTTCGGATTCCGCGTCGGGGCTAACTGCATATTTCGACGACATCCGGCCAAGAGTTCCGACAGCTGAAACTGGACTGCCTTTGCCTCATACTGCCTAACCAAACACACCAACGCACGTTTAACGCACAATAGCACTTTTCTAAGATTGCCAGTATTACGCCAATCTCAGACGATTAACGCACCAATCAACGCACTGCAACGCACAACATTATTGGATATTTCTATAATAAGCATATCGCCCCTTGCCCACCAACTCCAATTCTTCTTTATCAACCAT
>CAZOJA010000375.1:0-2511 GCA_964579955.1 uncultured Veillonellaceae bacterium
CACCAACACGGCGGATCGGCACGCGTTGTACCGGGTGTTGCCGGAGGGCGGCGAAAGAAGCCGGGTGATGGACGGCGGCAAGGCGGCCGGTCCGGTCGGGATTGCCGGCGGCAAAATCTACTATCAGGGCCTGTTTCAGGATAGCAAATAAGTATAGAATAAGATTATGGAGTTCAAAATAGAAATTTTGGCGGTTGGCAAGGGGGGGTTGGTATTTCAATAAATACGAGGGAGGGTTTGCTGTGAAAAGAAAGGTGTTAACCGGGCTTGTTGTTTTAGTTTTTGTGCTAGGCAGTACCATATCGGTTGTATTGGCAGCAGCGAAGTATAGCAATTGGATTCCGGCCAACAATTTCCCCAATATATATCAACAAATCGTCAACCGGTCGGGCGGCAATGAACCGGAGGCGGTACGGTTTGCTAATCAGAATCAGCATAGAGTGAAAATCCATGTTGTGTTTGTCTATCGTCCGAATAATGCCAATGTCGGCGACAGGACGGTATATCTGGAAGGCGGCAACAGCTACAGTGAATGGATAGAGCTGGGACCGAACGTAACGTATAGTTTTTCGGTGAACAAACTCTAAGATTCTCTTTGTCAAGATGAAAATAATGCTCCCTAGGAGCGAGACCTTAAAATCGGCAACGTAAATTATTATGGGAGGAGAAACCATGAAAAAATTATTGCCGATCAAGCTCACAATGTATTTGTTGGTGGCGCTATTTTTCCTGACAACTATCGTCCCGGTTTCCGTGCGTGCCGCTGAAGCGGTTGTCACTGCGGAATCAGGCGTTTCCGATGCCCGACTTGACCAATTTCGCGGCTATACCGAAACAGTGCTGCGGTTTTATCGGGAACGCTATGGTTTTACACCGGCATGGCCTGTGCGGATAACTGTCGCCCCCGACAAGCCGGGCTTTATTGCCTTGTTGCAGCGGGAGGGGTATTCTGCCAAACAGGCTACCCGCCAGGCAGAGGTCGCCGTCGGAATGTATATGCCGGCCCAGCGCAAGATCGTTATCCAGGACGATCCGTTCCGAAACCTGATGGACTTAAGCGACGTCATTGCCCACGAATTGTTTCACCAGTTTCAATGGGAACTCAAGGGGAATGCGACAGCCCATCATTGGCTGCTGGAGGGCAGCGCGGAAAGAGCTGGTTTCGATCTCGGCCAGTGGTCCGGTAAAGGGCCGTCAGAACGTAAGAAAGAAGAATTAATCAACCATTTATACAAGCGAGTCACCGGGGAGATCGACCCCTACGACCTGATCGATAATGGGCCCCGTTGGAAAAGCCTGGTCAGTGAAGGCCGGAATGTTTATGGAACTGCCAAAAATATGACGGATTATCTGGCGGATCAGTTCGGCGATCCGGTTATAATCCGCTATTTTACCGAGCTGGGACAAACCGGCAACCGGGAATCTGCATTTTTGCGGGCATTCGGGATGAGCCATAACGAGTTTATCGAAAAATATAAAGCGTATACACGGAAATAAATTTCGGAGCAGGAGCTTACTTTGGCAACACGCTTGCAAAAGTGATTGCATAAAAGAACGGAACGGAGCTTAACTTACGAATCGAAGTTTCGTGTCTTGACTTTGGAGGGCACTACAGAACAGGGGGGCGGATGCATGAAACTTAAATGTTTGGTATTGTTGGTGGCGCTGTTTATTGTTTCTTCTTTGCAACTTACCGCCGCTGCAGCACCGCAACTTGACAGCGTCTTGGGAATCCCGTGGGGGGCTTCGCCTGATCAAGCCCGCAAGAACATGACGGATAACGGTTACTTGTTTGTGTGGGAAGGCGCTGACGCGGGGACTGGCTCGCGGATACTGGAATTCAAGGGATCTTATGCGGCTTTTCCGGCTTACTTTCAACTATTCTTTATGAATCGTCAACTTTGGCAGTTGTCTGTTAGAATATCTGACGAAGAATACAATATGAATTATGCCTTCAGCACCGTTAACAAGCTGCTTGGCGAAAAGTATGGCCCGATGGAGGCGAGTAAGACTTATAATTATTACCGTAATATACCGATAACAATACATACTTGGAAACTTGACGGAAACACAAAAGTGATCAACCTGAGAAAAATTGCAACCTTCTATATTGATAAGACTAAAATGAACGGGGGGGTATTTGTATATTACGAGAACGTTCAATTGTTTGAGAAATTAAAGAAGAGCAATATCTAAGAGTTGCAGTATAGTATGTAGATACATCAATCTGCGCAAAGCAAAGACTCCTCGCAGCACATCGCCGGCAAGGAGTCCTTCTTATTATTGCATGCCCAGCATTGGCAGCAACTCGGCGGTGAAAATTCACTACACTATGGGATTGGTAGTGGAACCCATTAGCGAAACAGCAAGGGTGTCCGCCGTGAGGCGGAATTTGAAGGTAAATCAAGAGAGAAGAAGGAGAAGCAATTCAAAGAGAGCAGAAAACGGCAACAGCCGGCTTCCGCAATTCATTTGGCTTTTCATAGCTGGTCAACTCGATTTATTGTATGC
>CAZOJA010000376.1:0-2510 GCA_964579955.1 uncultured Veillonellaceae bacterium
GGCCGGTTCAGACTGCAACACGACATCAATCAATTCTGAAAAACGAGTGATCATTTCACTCCATCCTCCTGTTGTTCCTGAAGTAACGGTAAACGGGCCCGTTTCCAGTTTTTACGGCTGAACAAAACTCGATATGCATCAATCCCGACACTGTTCACCATCTCCTGTACCAGCGCCAGGCAGGCTTCCCGCGTATTGCTGTGGAAGACCGTGTAAAGATTGTAAGGCCATTTTTCGTGTGGCAGCCGTAAATATACATGTGAAATATATTTGCAGGCCGACATTTTTTCGGATACCGCGCCCACCCGGTCGAGCGGAACCTGCCAACAACAGAGGGCATTGCCATGGAAGCCGGCCTTGTGATGTTGCAATACAGCGCCCATTTTGCGCAGCATGCCTCGTTCTTTCATATGACGCAGCCGAGCCAGCAGTTCTTCTTCGGCAATACCAATATCGTCGGCGATAATGCGGTAAGGCGCCGGAACGAGGGGAATCCCCTGCTGCACCCGCCGAATAATCTGTCGATCCACGCTATCTATCACGTGACACCTACTTTACTTGAAATTCAACGTTTACTTTAAAGCGCTCCGAAGTCGGCATGGAGATCACTTCCTCCACACCCTCCATCTGCGCCACCATTCCAATCAGTCGCAAGATTTCCGATTCCTCACGCGATTGTACGGTAAACCACAGGTTATATTCATTGTCGCGTTCATCATTATGACTTACCTGTGGCAGGGCATTGATCGCCAGGGCTACTGCCGGCAAAAAGTCGGGCGCAACCCGCGCCGCCACCAAGCGCCCTTTGTATCCCAGCGATTCGGCGTCAAAAAAAGCGCCGAACCGGCAGATCAATCCACGTTCCTGCAGTTTGCCGATCCGTTCGATCACATGGGCTTCATCACTGCCAAGCTGCCTGGCAATATCGGCAAATGGCGCCGGGGTCAGCGGCAAGCCGGACTGGATTAAATTCAACAGTTGTTTGTCAAACGGTGTCAGTTGCATCAAAATCTACTGCCTCCACCAAGCGAGCCAACAATTCGGACCGGCCCGATGGCGTCAGCGCTGAATAGCCCAATAGCGGAGCATCAACCGACATGCCAAGACCGGTACGCAGTGCTTTTAGCGCACTGCCTACCGCACTTCGACTCAATTTATCAATCTTTGTAGCCACCGGCTGCACCGTCAAGCCTTCATCCAGCAGCCATCGATGTACAGTCATGTCGAGCGGCTGCAATTCGCGGCGGACATCCAGCAACTGGACTACCAGTCGCAGCCGTTTAGAGGAGCGAAAGTAGCTCTGAGTCCAGTCAAGCAAATCCTGCCGCTCCGATTTGCTGCGTTTCGCGTAGCCATAGCCGGGTAAGTCGACCAGAAACAGCGACCGTCGCAAACCATCCTCCCGCTTGAACCAAACCCGGAAGAAATTGACCGTCCGCGTCTTGCCGGGTTCGCCGCTGGTGCGGGCCAGGCCGTTGTGCCGGCATAGCGAATTGATCAAACTCGATTTGCCGACGTTGGAACGACCAATAAAGGCGACTTCCGGTTCATCGCCTGCGGGAAACTGCGATTCCTTGACAGCCGAAGCAACATACTCGGCGCGAATTATTTCCCACTGCATCCGATAACCTTTTCCCCTTTCAACAAGGCCGTTGCCAACACTTCATCCATGTGTTCCACCCAGATGAACTCCAGATTGTTCCGCACGTTTTCCGGGATATCAACATAATCGCGCTTGTTCTCTTTCGACAACAACAATGTTTTGATCCCAGCCCTATGAGCTGCCAGTACTTTCTCCTTGATCCCGCCGACCGGCAGCACACGGCCACGCAATGTTATTTCGCCCGACATCGCCAGATCATTGCGCACCTTGATCCCGGTCAACGCCGAAATCATCGCGGTCACCATCGTGATTCCCGCTGACGGACCATCTTTGGGAATGGCTCCTTCCGGCAGATGAACATGGATATCGAGTTTTTCGTAGAATTCACCTTCAAGGCCCAATTCTGTTGCACGGGACCGGATATAGCTCAGGCCTGCCTGGGCTGACTCTTTCATCACATCACCGAGTTGACCGGTCAGTGTAAGGCTGCCTTTACCTTTCATCGTCGTCACTTCCACCGGCAATACATCACCGCCGGCCTCCGTCCAGGCCAGACCTGTCGCCACACCGATCTGGCTGTTACGCTCGGCTTCGTTCCAGTGATATTTGATAGGTCCAAGCAATGTCTCAATATTGCCTGGCGTCATCCGAACCGATTTTTTCTTTTTCTGCACGATCTGACGTGCTACTTTGCGGCAGAGGGTCGCAATCCCCCGCTCGAGATTCCGCACGCCGGCTTCACGGGTATAATTGCGGATCAATTTTTCGATGCCATCTTCCGGGAATGCAATATGACGTCCTGACAGCCCATGGTCTTTTTGTTGCTTGGGAATCAGAAACTTCTTGGCAATCTGGATTTTTTCTTCCTGGGTGTAGCCGGAAATCGTGATCATTTCCATCCGGTCAA
>CAZOJA010000377.1:0-2498 GCA_964579955.1 uncultured Veillonellaceae bacterium
GAAACAGATGATTTGAATGTTCGCACCTCTCTATCAAACGACTGGGGTGCCGACCTTTTTGTTTCCATTCACTGCAACAGCGCGGTGAGTCCAAATGCAGCAGGTTATGAGGTCTGGACCTCGCCGGGCGATACAGAGGGGGACGCATTGGCAACCTGCATCTATGCGCAAATTGCCATCGAATTTCCCGACCGGACGGGAAGAGCGGATTATTCTGACGGGGACCCCGATAAAGAGTCGCGTTTCTACGTTCTGGTTCATACCGACGCGCCAGCCTGCCTTGTGGAAATGGCCTTCATCTCGAACGATGAGGAAGCGGCTCTGCTTTCGGACTCCGCGTGGCAGGAGCGTTACGCGCGAGCGATTGCCCTAGGGGTTACGGATTATGCCGCCCTCAAAATGAACGCGGAATAAGGAGGGGCAAAATGAATGCGAAAGGCAGTATCATTCTTGCTATTGTTTGTGTTGCTGCTGTCGCCGTCGGTATCTTCGGCTTCTGCCTATACCATAACGGAAGCGCAGTTGACGCAACTGGAGAGCATCTTCGACGAATTGAAGACGGTCAACGAGACCTTGCTGCTCGAATCGAATCAATCAGCCAGGGAATTGATCGAAGCACGAAAACAGTTGAAAGAGTTGCAGAACGAGTTGACGAAGTTGAAAGAACAATTGACGATGCTCAAAGCCGAATCGAATCAGGCGCAGTCAGACTTGGTGAAAATCAACAGCGAATTGAAACTGGCCAGCGAATCCTACAAGAAGTCCGTAAGCGAGGCCAACCGGAAAATAAATAGCCTTGAGTGGCAACGTGGGATACTCGCAGTGGTTGCCGGTTTTTTGGCGGTGCGGAAATAGGAAACGTGAAAAACGCGCCGTTGTCCTTCAGAGTGGCTCTATTATCTTGACTTGCCAAGCCTTCTGAGTGATGAATGGTACAGCAGAATATTGATAGAAAGGACAGAGGCTATGAGGGTCAGGATCATTGAACCGTTACCGGTGATAGTATCCAAACGCAAGCGGGTATGCGCCTATGCCAGAGTATCTTCCTCCAGCGATGCACAAGGAGAGTCGCTGGAAAACCAAACCACTTATTACCAGAGCCTGATCGAAGCCAATCCGGACCATGAGTATGCCGGTGTTTTTGCTGATCAGGGGATTACCGGCACCAAAGACGAGCGGCCTGAGTTTCAGAGGATGGTGGCGGCGGCACGCGCAGGCAAACTCGACTTAATCCTGACAAAGTCCATCTCCCGTTTTGCCAGAAACACCACGATTGTGCTGGAGGCCGTGCGGGAGATGAAAGAACTGAATGTCGAGGTATTCTTCGAAAAAGAGCAGATATCCAGTAGTAGCGGGGACGGTGAGCTGATGCTGACCGTCCTTTCTGCTTTTGCCCAGGAAGAAAGCAAAAGTGTGAGTGAAAATATCAAGTGGCGATACCGGCGCAAATTCGAGCAAGGAGAAGTTGCAATCAACACCACACGGTTTCTCGGCTATGACACAAACAAGAACGGGGAACTTGTCATCAACCCCGGACAGGCAAAAGTGGTCAAGCGGATTTTTGACGACTATATCGGCGGCAAGGGAAGCTTTGTCATCGCCAAGGAATTGAGCGCCGAAGGGGTCCGCACCGTTGCTGGCGGCAGATGGCATTCCAGCACTATCCTCGGCATCCTCAAAAATGAGAAATACAAAGGTGATGCCAAACTGCAAAAAACTTTCAGCAAGGACCATCTCAGCAAAAAGAAATGCATCAATCGTGGCGAAGTCGACAGCTTTTATCTTGAGAAAAGCCATCAACCCATCGTCACCGGCGAAGTCTGGGAGGAAGCGCAAAGGCAGATGGTGCTCCGGGGCAAAGCCAAAGGCAATGGCGCCGAAACAAAAAACAAATATCAGAACCGTTATCCCCTGACAGGCATGTTGTTTTGCGGCAAATGCGGCGCTCCCCTGCGGCGGAGGACATGGAACAGCAACCATTCCTGCAAAAAGATTGTATGGCAGTGCAGCAACTACATTAAAATTGGAAAACACGCTTGCCAAGGCACAACAGTTGACGATGCCGTGGTCAGCAGGATGAATATACAAAGCGAAACCATGGTCGAGGAGGTTTTCAAACGTGGCGAAAAACATTACCGTTATACCGGCAAGGTCAAACCGGTCGAGCCTTGCGGAAAATCTGGAGCCGAAGAAAAAACGCGTTGCTGCGTACTGCCGGGTATCGACCGATCAGGAAGAGCAGTTATCAAGCTACGAAGCCCAGGTTAACTACTACACGGCCTATATCGAAAATCATCCGGATTACGAATGCGCCGGCATTTATGCCGATGAAGGCATCAGTGGCACCAATACCAAAAAACGCGAGCAATTCAATCGAATGATCGACGATTGCAAAGCTGGAAAAATTGACATGATCATTACGAAATCCATTTCACGGTTTGCCCGCAACACGCTTGACTGCCTTAATTTTGTCCGGCAGCTCAAAGACCTGAAAATCG
>CAZOJA010000378.1:0-2497 GCA_964579955.1 uncultured Veillonellaceae bacterium
TGATGACGGACGGCACCTCAGCGACCCATATCACACTGACCCGCTGGTACAAAGGCGCGCCTCTGGCACTGGACAACATTCTCGTTGGCGGCCTGCGGACATATAGCGCGGAGTCGATCATCACCGATTCCGCCCCTGCTGCCACGGCATTCGCCACCGGCTATAAGACCAACAGCAAATTTCTCGGCGTGTTGCCGGAAAAAACAACCGTGCCTGGAGTTGCCGCCATTGCAGCCGGCGATGAATACAAACCCGTCGCCACAGTTTTGGAAGGAGCCCGTTTGATGGGCAAATCAGTCGGTCTGGTCGCGACCTCGCAGGTTCAGCATGCCAGCCCGGCCGGATTTTCAGCCCATACCCCTTTTCGCGACCGTTATGAGCTGATTGCCAAGCAACAGGTCTATGGCAATATCGATGTCGTGTTCGGCGGCGGCCGCCAGTATCTGCTGCCGAAAGAGCAGGGAGGCACCCGCGCTGATTCGCTCAACCTGGTTGAAGTGTTGAAACAGCAGGGCTATCCGGTGCTGGAAACTCGTGATGAACTGCTGAATTTCAAGGGGAAAAAGGCCTGGGGTCTGTTCGCGCCCGAAGCCATGATGTATGATCTCGACCGCCAGACACTGGCGCCGCAGGAACCGTCGTTGGCCGAAATGACCGCCAAAGCGATCGAAACCTTGTCAAAAAATGAAAAAGGCTTCTTTCTGTTTGTCGAAGCAAGCAAGGTCGACTGGGCCGCCCATGCCAATGATCCAATGGGTGTGGTCAGCGACTTGCTGGCTTATGACGAGGCCGTCGATGTTGCACTGCAATTTGCCAGAAACGACCGTAACACATTGGTCATCGCTTTTGCCGATCATGGCACCGGCGGCATGTCGATCGGACGCAAGGAGTTTTACAAGAACTATGACAAACTACCGTATGAAACGGTGTTGCAGCCATTGAAACAAGCCGCCTTCACCGGGGAAGGCATGGACCGGATCATCGGTGCGGATCGCTCCGAATTCAATATCAGGATTCAAATGATGCAAAATTTTGCCGTAGCTGACCTGACTGCCGAAGAAATCGCCGCGATTCAGAAAGCGCCGCGCAAAAGGGCCTTCGCGACCGTCGTCGGCCCAATCCTCAGCAAACGGGCCGCAATCGGCTGGATTTATACCGGCCACACCGGCGAAGATCTGTTCCTTTACGCCTTCGGACCCAACAAACCGACCGGACTGATCGAAAACACCGACGTCGCCAAGATCACCGCCCAGTCGCTCGGATTTACACTTAACGACACTTCGCGGCAGTTATTCGTCGATCTTGCGCCGGCACTGGCCGTAATCGGTGCAACTTCCCGCCTGGATCTCGACGACCCGAACCATCCTGTTTTGCTCATCGAAAAAGGTCTGCAGCGGGCACGTCTGCCGCTCGACACCAATCAGCTGGTCATCGGCGCTCAGACATACTCCCTGCCGGGACTCACGATACAAGCCGCCAAAACCAACCGGATTTTTGCCCCGCAAAAGATAATTGATTTGTTAAAAGCAGCCGGTTGGTAGTATCATGCCCTTGCGCAATTTGGCGCAAAGGCATACAATATAGCCATTATGCAAACTAGAGCAAACCTGCTTCTCCTCACCACCGCCGCCATCTGGGGATTGGCTTTCGTCGCCCAGCGTGTAGGCATGGACTATATCGGCCCGTTCACCTTCAACGGCATCCGCTTTGCGCTCGGCAGCTGCTCGTTGCTGCCGCTGATTTGGTTTTTTCATCGGTATCCGCAGACAACGGCCGCACAAACAAACACCCTGCCGGCAACCCGCATGGGGATGCTGGCAGGGTTGATTCTGTTTATTGCGGCCTCGCTGCAGCAGATCGGCATCGTTTACACCACGGCAGGCAAAGCGGCATTTATCACCTGTCTATATATCGTATTGGTGCCGCTGGCCGGACTCTGGCTCAGGCATCGCATCTCGTTCCATACTTGGGCAGGCTGCATTCTGGCGGTGGTTGGACTGTATTTCCTGTGTGTCAGAGAGGATTTCTCGATTGCCTTCGGCGATATGCTGGAGCTCGTCGGCGCGTTGTTTTGGACTGCGCACATTCTGTTGATCGATCACATCTCCCGCAAAGTTGACAGTTTGAAGTTAGCGGCAATCCAGTTTGCTACGTGTGCAACCTTAAGTCTGGCAGTCGGGTTGGCAACCGAATCCTTTTCACTGGAATCGGTCCTACAGGCCGGCATACCGATCCTCTACGGCGGCATCGGCTCGGTCGGCATCGCTTACACCTTGCAGATCATCGGTCAAAAACACGCCTCGCCGGCTCACGCTGCGCTGATTTTAAGTATGGAGACAGTTTTTGCCGCGGTCGGCGGCTACCTGCTCCTCGGTGAAATCCTTGGCATTCGTGAACTAACCGGAGCCGGCCTGATGCTTGCCGGCATGCTTTTATCGCAAAGCAGTCAGTTGCGCTATTAATCGAAGCAAACTATAACTATTAAAAAAGACCGGGT
>CAZOJA010000379.1:0-2497 GCA_964579955.1 uncultured Veillonellaceae bacterium
GGCCCGGAGGGCATGGTGGTGGAACGCGACGTTCTCGGTTTCGGTTGGGTCAAGGCTTCGCCGGCAGCCCGCAAAGCAGCCCGCGACCAAGGCATCGACCTTAGCCTGGTTACCGCCACCGGCCCGGAAGGCCGCGTCGTCGAACGCGATGTCCAGGCATTTGCAAAAAACAAAACGGTGGTCAAGAGCAGTCCGTTGGCCGCGAAAGTTGCGGCGGACCTCGGCGTCGAACTGTCTTCCATCGAAAAGTCTGGTCGAATCATGAAAGACGATGTGGTTGCCGCCGCCGGCCAAGACGCGTCAGCGGTTGCAGGCTCACAAACTGCTGTCGCCCAAACACCAGCCAAGACAAAACCGCTGGTCGGCATGCGCAAAGTCATTGCCGAACGGATGGGCCAGTCCTGGACCACCGCGCCGCACGTACATCTCACCGTCGAAGCGGACATGACCGCAGCGCTGGCGCTGAAGGACCAACTGGCCAAAGCCTCGGGCCAGAAAGCCTCCGTCACCGAAATCATCATCAAGTGCGCCGCACAGGTTCTCGCTGAAATTCCGGTTGTCAACGCCAGCATCATCGGCAACCAGATTATTTTCCATGACACCGTCAATATGGGCGTCGCCGTATCGCTTGATGACGGCTTGATCGTTCCGGTCATCCGGGCGGCGGAAACGAAATCGTTGCGGGAAATCCGCGCCGCCGTGGTCGACCTTGGCGCAAGAGCCAGAAGTAATAAACTGCAGCCGGATGAGATCTCCGGCGGCACTTTTACCGTTACCAACCTCGGCATGTTCGGCACCGATCATTTCACCCCGATCATCAACCCGCCGGAAAGCGCTATCCTTGCCGTTTGCCGTACGGTGGACAAGCCGGTGGCGGTGAACGGCCAGGTCGTGATCCGTCCGATGTGCAACTTCGTGCTTGGTTTTGACCACCGATTGATCGACGGCGCGGTAGGCGCCAGATTCATGGCCCGGTTCCGCGAACTCATCGAAAATCCGTTGCTGTTGCTCGTCGGATAATCGGCAAAACAGAAAAACAACAGGGACACCGGGGCGCCATTTGTGGCTGCCCCGGTTTTGACAGGAGGAATCATCATGGCAAAAAAAGTGATTGTGGTCGGTGGCGGCCCCGGCGGCTACGTCGCGGCGATCCGGGCGGCCCAGCTCGGGGCGGAAACCCATCTGGTGGAAAAGGAAAATCTCGGCGGCACCTGCCTCAATGTCGGTTGCATCCCGACCAAGGCGTTACTGCATACCGCCGAACTATATCATGCCGTTAAACACGGCGAGCGCATCGGTCTGGTCGGCGATTCTGTCCAGCTCGACTGGAAAGCTCTGATGAACCGCAAGAACAGCGTTGTGCGTCGCCTGGTCGGCGGTGTGGCCGGACTGCTCAAAGCTAACGGCGTGACCGTGCACAAAGGGACCGGCCAGCTTATCAGCGGCGAGGAAGTCCAGATCCAGGGAGACAAACCGGCCACCCTCCGCGCCGATGCCATCATCCTCTCCACCGGCTCGGTTCCGGTAAAACTGAACTTCCCCGGCGCCGATTTGCCAGGGGTCGTAGACAGCACCGGCGTTCTGTCGCTGGACAAACTGCCTGCATCCATCGCCATCATCGGCGGCGGCGTCATCGGCGTCGAATTCGCCGCCCTATATGCAGCTCTTGGCTCTCAGGTTACCGTCATCGAACTATTGCCGGAGATTCTGCCGGGAATTGACTCGGAACTGGCAGCAAACCTGAAGCAAAGCCTTAGCAAAAAAGGCGTCCGGTTCCTGAACGGAGCCAAACTGGAAGCGGTCAGCAAGACAGCAACCGGCCTGTCGGCCCACGTTGCCCTTGGCAATGAAACCAAAGAAATCGACGCCGAAATCGTCCTGGTCGCCGTAGGCCGCCGGGCTTACACCGAGGGCGCAGGGTTGGAGGCGGCGGGCGTCAAACTCGAACGCGGCAAAGTGGTCGTGGACGACCATTACCGGACCAATCTGCCCAAGGTCTATGCCATCGGCGACTGCAACGGCATCACCATGCTGGCTCATGCTGCCTCCCACCAGGGAATCGCCGCGGCCGAACATGCGCTCGGACATGCTGCAGCCGGCCACGGAAAGCCGATTGTCCCGGCCTGCGTATATACGCATCCGGAACTGGCGGCGGTGGGGCTGACCGAAGACAAGATCAAAGAATTGGGCATCGCCTATAAGAGGGGCGTGTTTCCGTTGGCCGGCAACGGAAAGTCGATGATCGACGAAGGCGAAGGCGGCTTCGTGAAGATCCTGGCAGGGGCGAAGTACGGCGAGATTCTAGGCGTGCACATGGTCGGACCGCGTGCGACCGAGATCATCGGTGAAGCGACGCTGGCGATGCGGCTGGAGGCGACGGTGGATGAACTGGTGTCGACGATCCACGCCCATCCGACGGTTTCCGAGTCGCTAGGCGAAGCAGCCCTGGCGGTCGACAACCTTGCCATTCACTGGCCGCCTGGCATGAAGGCGTAAT
>CAZOJA010000380.1:0-2488 GCA_964579955.1 uncultured Veillonellaceae bacterium
CAGCTGACGAATATTCGCTTCATCTTCAACGATCAAAACTTTTCCCACCGGAACCTCCTGCATATTAAAACAACGTGAGCAACATTTTCTATAAGTAGTTTACCATAAAATCGTTTTTTCCTGCTTATGAAAAAATCCCCGCCATAAGAACAGGCGGAGCCATGGCGACCGAGCAAACTACAGCAGTTTCAGATAAATATTGCGCATATCCTCGCGACTCATCGGCTTGGGATTGTTATTCAGCAACCTTGTTACCTTGGCCGCGCCTTCGACCATGACATCGACGTCGGCAAGGCTGATACCACGTTCTTTGAGTTGCAGGCTCTCGTTGATCTTCAGTTCTTTCACCAGGTCAAACAGATTATCGATCATTTTTTGCGCCGCTTCCACCGCCGATATGCCAAGGACATCCAGTTCCATGGCTTGAGCTATATCGCGGAATTTGTCCACTGTCGCATCCAGATTGAACTGCATAACATGCGGCAACAGAACCGCATTGGACAAGCCATGCGGGATGTGATACTTGCCGCCCAGCGGATACGCCAGGGCGTGTACCGCGGTCGTGCTGGAGGAAGCATTGCACATTCCGCCATACAATGCCGCCAACAGCATGTCATGCCGGGCATCGATATCGGCGCCATGATGATAAGCTTTACGCAGGCTGCGCGCAATCAGGCTGATCGCCCGCAAGGCATAGGTATCGCTTAACGGGTTCGCCTTTTTCGATATATAGCATTCCATGGCGTGACACAGTGCATCCATTCCTGTCGATGCCGTGATTGCCGGCGGCAGTCCTACGGTCAGCATCGGGTCGAGGATCGCCCAGTCCGGCACCATCTTGCTGCTGACAATCCCGACTTTCGATTCTGCTTCAGGGACCAAAAAGATCGCGTTTTGCGTCGCTTCCGCCCCGGTCCCGGCCGTTGTCGGTATCATCAGCGTCGGCAGACCGCGTTTTTCCAGTTTAGCCCCGCCGAGCAACTCTTGCAGCGACTGGGGATTCGTCAACAACACGGCGGTGATTTTCGCAACATCGATGGAGCTGCCGCCGCCGATGCCGATAATCGCCTGACAGTCGAATTTTTGCGCGGCTTGAAAAACCTGGTTGACATGATCGGTGGAAGGCTCCGGTGGGGTATTATTAATAACCTCCACCCTGACGCCGCCGGCTTCCAGTAGTTTGCAGGGTTTTTCCACCAGACCGGTATTCCAGACCCCTTGATCCGTTATGATCAGCGCGGTTTTCACGCCATACTCCGAAGTAAAATCGGTAATGGCCTGAATGCTGTCGATGCCTGCCACGATTTTCCCGACATTGAACAGGGTGTACACTTCCTTATACGACATTTCTTCGCCTCCCCATATTAAAGTTTATGCGTGCCCCTTGAGTGTATTGACCGCAAAGGCGATTGCGTGTTTGTCGCCAAAAGCGCCTGCCTTGGTCACGACCGGCAGTCCTTGGGCCACGCCGCCCATCAGTCGGCCCAGCGGAATCCCTGGCACAACCTCCTGACTGATCTCCAGCCCGGTAGCACCCATCGTCCGGCAGCAACTGATCGCGATTTCCCCGCCGGTCATAAACAGTCCGTCGATACCCTGTGCAACCAATTCGTTCACGGCAATCCCCATAGCCGAAGCAATCCGCAGCGCGACATCGCCGGCATTCAGACCAACTTTTCGGCCGCTTGCCACAGCCGTTTCAATCACGCTTCGCTCGTTCGAGCAGGACAATACGATATTCCGCTCTTTGATTAGCGGTGCAGCCAAGCCGCTCAACCGACGCCCTTCGCTCTGCGGCGAATGGATCGCCGCCAGCGGGTCGAGCACCAGATTGACTGCATCAGCGGTTTCGACATATTGGAGGACCTGTTGCCGGGTCGTTTCACTTACACTGCCTGCCGCCACCAACACGTTGGCGCAATGGAATTTTTCTTTCTCCTCGGTTTGCGACTTTACCCAGCCTTTGGCATGCGCCAGCTGTTCAGCCAAACCGGCCGATCCGACCCAGAGAACTTTTTGGAAGGGTATCGCCGCTTCCGCAATGTGAAGCAAATGTTCCTCACTGGTTGCGTCGCATACGATCCAGGTCTTGCCGGCGGCAATAAGTTCCTGCATGGCGGCAGCAATCTCCGCCGTCCCTGCATCGATGACGTGCAGCGGAACCAGCCCCAGTCGCTCACCGCCATAACTTGCAAGCAGTTTGGGAATATATGCCTCATGCACCGGCGTCTTGGGATCACGGGCAATTTCCGTACACGAAATCGGCACGCCCTGTAGCAGTTGATACCCGCCCACCGTATTGCGGCCTGTTTTGGGAAAAGCCGGTGCGATAATCGTTACCACGGGTTGAAACTCCTCAGCCGCGGCGGCGATTTCCGCAGCCACATTGCCGCGCAAGGTTGAATCGACTTTTTTGTAGAGGTCTCCCGTTCCTTGAGAAGCGAACATCCAGATCGGAAGAGCACACGTCTGAACTCCAGTCACCTGA
>CAZOJA010000381.1:0-2480 GCA_964579955.1 uncultured Veillonellaceae bacterium
TGTTCTTCCTTCTTGATCTTATCGGCAATCTCCGTGCTGAACGGAACCGCTTCCACACTGATAACGTCCCCACGTGCCGGATTGATTCCCGCAGCGGATGAAACCGCCTTGGCAACGCTGTCCTGTTGCGCTTTGCTGATACCGGCGTCAATCAGCACCCCGACCGAAATCCGTTTGATTCCGCCAGGCGCCACGACCGTCTTTTCTTTCGTTTCATTGATTTCATAGTTGCGGGTCGCATCTTTCTTTTCAAAAGTCGACTGCGAATTTGCATTTCCTGTCACATATCCGGGGATGTTCGAAGTGGTTCCCGGCGGTCCACCCGGCTGCGGATTGGTCCCCTTGAACGATTCATTGCTTTCCTGTGTGCTGCGCAGAATCCCCTTATCGTCCACTACTGGCTCAAAAGTCTGTTTATCGACCACTTTCTGATCAAAACTCAACTCCAGGCTAACCCTGACTGCCGCTTTGTTGGGCCCCAAGACTTGCTCCAGTAAAGATTCCAGCGCCTTCTGCATCTCGTCCTGTTTTTTTCGCGTCAGTTCGACTTGTTTGATATTGATGGTCGCATCCATTCCCGATGGATCAACCGGTTCGTTCAGCACACGGGCGAAATTATCAACGACAGTGATATTTTCCGCCTTAAGACCGCGGATGCTGTGCGCCGCCAAATTGACGATCCCTTTCACCTGCTCGGGAGATAGTTTCGCTCTCGGCTTCAATTTCAACATGATCGAGGCGGTGGCCGGCTTTTCATTACGTTTGTAAAGGCTATCCTCCGGCAACACGATATGAACCCTGGCTTTCTCGACCTCGGCCATTCCTTCGATCGTCCTGGTCAATTCTCCCTGTAGCGCCTGTAACAGTTTCACTCTGTTTTGAAACTCGGTGGTGCCGAATTTGCTTTCGTCAAAAATTTCAAACCCTTTGTTGCCACGCGGCAAACCTTGCCGCGCCAACTCCAACCGCGTCTTGTAAACGTCTTTTTGTTGGACGGCAATTGCGGTTCCATTGTTGGTGATTTCGAACGGAATCTTCATTTCCTGCAACTTGGCTGCGACATCACCGGCATCCTTGCTCTCCATCTCGGCGAACAACGGAACATATTGCGGTTTGCCGCCGACCCAGTAACTAGCGGCCAATACCGAAATAAACAGAAGCAACGCAGAGCCCAATATGAGCCAGCGTTGTCGGGGTGAGAACCGTTCCCACAAAGTCTTCAGCTGCTCCCGCAGTTCAGCCATCCTCCATTACCTCGCCGTCATCAGACTTGCATCCGCATCATTTCCTGATACGATTCCAACATTTTGTTACGCACTTGAATCGTCAATTGTAGAGCAACCGCAGCCTTTTCGGCGGCAATGACGACTTGGGAGATGTCTTCGATTTTTCCGGTCGCCAAATCTGTGGATGCCTGGCTGGCCTTTTGTTGCAGATCATTGACATCTTCCAATGCATCCATCAGCATTTTACCAAAGGATTTATCTGGAGAATTCATTGCGCTTACCGTCTTGGAACCCCCGCTTGGCATCATGGGCAGTTTTGTGGGGTTAACTGCCTGTATCGGCATCATTTTGCCCTCCTCACCAGTTTATCCGCATTTACTTGCCGATTTCCAACGCCTTCAGCATCATGCTCTTGGCCACGTTCACCGCGGTGACATTGGCTTCATATGCCCTTGATGCAGTCATCATGTCCACCATTTCCGTAATGATGTTGATGTTCGGCATCTTGACATAACCGTCGGCATCGGCATCCGGATGTCCCGGTTCATAAATCATCCGCGGCGGAGAATCGTCTTTTTTTATGCCGGTTACTTTGACTCCATTTAATTGAACCCCGTTCAATTGCATTTGTCGGTTCATCAGTTTGGCAAAAGCCCCGCTACTCGGTCTGGGCTCAAAAACAACGAACTGGCGTTGATATGGTCCGCCTTCGCTGGTCCTGGTCGTATTGACATTGGCAATATTATTGGAAATGACATCTAACCGCAGACGTTCTGCCGTCATACCGGATGCTGCCGCGTCAATCGCCCCGAAAATACCCATTCGCATCAGCCTCCCTTGATCGCCGTCTTGATGTTCGTATAGTATCCATTGATGCGTTGCGCCACGGTGTTGTAGAAAATATTGTTCTTGGTCATGGCCGCCATCTCGGCATCTATATCAACATTATTCCCATCAGTCCGCAGCGATGTGTGTTCGATCGTTCGGATCTGATTGGGCACCGGCGCTTTCTTCACAGGTGCGAGGTGTTTCGGATGCGTCAAAGACATTCCGCTCCGTTGCGTTTCATTCTGAGCAGCTGCAGCCAGTTCTTCCTCGAAGGAAACTTCCATTCTCTTATAGCCCGGTGTATTGATATTCGCTACGTTGTTACTGATGACTTTGTGACGGAGCGACGAGCCTGCCAGAGCCTTTTCCAGCAGATTGATCGGTTGCGATCCGAATAAACGATCAAACATTCCTCTTCACTCCTTT
>CAZOJA010000382.1:0-2473 GCA_964579955.1 uncultured Veillonellaceae bacterium
GGTTGTTTGTTCACTTTGTACCTCCTGTTTCTTGTCCGTTTCTGCTGGATATTTTGGTCAGGTTCTGTTTGCCGGGGCTCGCAACTGGAAATAACAGGTTGACATTTCACGTAACAATATGGTATTTTTAACATAAAGCACCAAGTGCTTGCAAAGCAGGAAGGAGGGGATTCAAGATCATGAAGTCAACAGGAATTGTGCGCAAGGTCGACGAGCTGGGGCGGGTTGTCATTCCGATCGAACTCCGTCGCACGCTCGGCATCAACGAAAAAGACGCGCTGGAGATCTATGTGGAAAATGATCGCATCATTCTGAGGAAATATGAGCCGGCAACCGCTTGTGTTTTTTGCGGCAGTGAGGAGAAGTTGTCCCTGTTCCACAACAAAAGCATCTGTTCAGGGTGCCGACACGACCTGGCCAAAAAGTAATCAGTCAGACTGGATCACGAGCTGATACACCCGCCTGCGCGGGAGTTCCAAACTGGACGCCGTCATTTTGATGGCGTCTTTTTTATTGGTTCCGGCCGCAATCAACCGGTTTACGGCTTGCAGGACCGCCGCGTCAGACAGCGGCTCCTGACCGGCAACCGCATTGTCGGCTACCGACTCAACCGTCGCCCCGGCCACGACCACAGTGAATTCGCCACGCGGCTTATTGTGGCCAAACCAGTCCAATAACTCGCTAAATCGGCCGCGGCGAAACTCTTCATGCAGCTTGGTCAGTTCGCGACCGACCACCGCCTGTCGGTCCCCCAGCTCCGTCAACAGGTCGGCCAGCGTTTTCTGCAGTTGGTGCGGCGATTCATAAAACAGCAATGTTACCGGGACATCCCGCAACGTTCGGATCTTGGTCCGCCGTGCCGAGGTCGCCTTCGGCAGGAAACCGACGAACAAAAAACCGTCGGTTGGCAGCCCGGAAGCAACCAACGCCGTCAGCGCCGCATTGGCGCCGGGAATCGGCACCACCCGCACACCGGCCTCGACCGCCAGTCGGACCAAGTCTTCCCCGGGATCAGAGATTCCCGGTAAACCGGCATCGCTAACCAACGCGACGCTTTGTCCCGCCAACAGTTTTTCCAGCAACTCCGGCCCCTTGGTTTGCCGATTGTGTTCATGGTAGCTGGTCAGCGGCACATGAATGTCGAAATGGCTGGTCAGTTTGCGGCTGTGCCGGGTATCCTCGGCAGCAATCAGATCGACGCTGCGTAGCGTTTCCACGGCGCGGAAGGTCATATCGCCCAGGTTGCCGATCGGCGTCGCGCAAAGGTACAAGGTGCCAGGTCCGTCTGCAGACAATCGTTTCGCCTCGTTTTCAACCAGAATAGTACGCCAGGATTTCCGGGTTATATTTGCCTGGCGCGTGATAAATCGCCAGGGGCGGCATCACGGCAAGACCGGCTTTGACCCCTTTTACCGCTTCGACCAAAACCAGCTTGGCCGGCCGGTCGGCAAACGGATGGACAAAGCGCATGCGTTTCGGCTCCAGACCGACTGAGCGCAAAGCGTTGCAGATATCGGCAAGCCGCTCCGGCAGGTGCACCATCGCCAACCGGCCCCGATGGCAAAGCAGAAAGGCGGCGGCGTTCACGAAATCCTGCAATCCGGCCGTCGTCTCATGCCGCGCCCGTGCCACCGCCTCCACCGGACTGATCCGACCGGAGTCCGGCAGACGGAACGGCGGGTTGGTTACGACCAGCTCGCAGTCGCCGGCCGGCAAGATCGCGCGGATGTCCTTCACATCGCCGTATAAGTAGCGTAACTGCTCCGACAGGCCGTTACAGTCAGCCGACCGGGATGCCAGCGCAACCAATTCGGCGTTGCTGTCCAGCCCCGTCACACTGCGGATTCCACGCGACAGCAATAACATCGCCACCGCGCCGGTGCCGGCGCCGAGGTCAACCGCCCGATCCTGTGGCCGCACGGTCGCAAAAAAGGCCAGCAAAACCGCGTCGATCGAAAACCGGAACGCGGCCTCGCTCTGAATGATCCGCCAACCGCACACGCCAAGCGAGTCAATCCTTTCGCCTGGTTGCAGTTCAGGCTGAACCATCTTCTTGTTCAGCCACTTCGGCGATCGGCAGTTGGGAGACGCTGCCGTCGCTGTGTTTTACCGAAACAGTGTTATGGGCGGGATCCACGGCAATCACTTTGCCTTCGCCGTCCGGCGCGATAACCTTCGCTCCCGGCTTGGGCGCCGACTGTTTGCGGCAGGCCGGTCCGGCATACAGATTGCTTTCATACTTCAGACAACACATCAGCCGGCCGCAGATTCCGGATATTTTTGCCGGGTTGAGCGACAGATTCTGTTCTTTGGCCATACGGATCGATACCGGCTCAAAGTCGCCGAGGAAGGTCGCGCAACAGAGGCTGCGGCCGCAACAACCGATGCCGCCCAGCATTTTTGCCTCGTCACGCACCCCGATCTGCCGCAGTTCGATCCGGGTACGGAAAATCCCGGCCAGATCCTTGACCAG
>CAZOJA010000383.1:0-2473 GCA_964579955.1 uncultured Veillonellaceae bacterium
AATGAGGCTGATTTAAGGTGCATAATGCTCCGGCTTTCATAGTTGGTTGTTAACTGCGTTACATGCTGGAGCATTAGTTGCTGAATTTTTGAAAAAGGGAGTGTTGCTATCCATGAAGTTTGTAAAAAATCACGTCATGAAAATTGATGCTAGTCCTGAGTTGGTTTTTCCCTTATTATGCCCAGTAAGGGAAGCAGAATGGATTGATGGCTGGTCTTGTGAAATGATTCACTCCGAGTCGGGGTTGGCTGAATTGGGCTGCGTTTTTAAAACCAATCGTAAACCGGAAAACGAAGCCTACTGGATTATGTCGCGGTGTTGTCCGCCCTGTGAAGCCGAATATATCAGGTTTGTAACCGAAAAGATGTTTGTGGTGTTAAACTTCAAACTCGCTAAAACTGACTTCGGCACGGCGATAGACGTGATGTATGCTTTTACCGGCGTGACGGAAGTCGGTAATTTGTTTGTCGAAACAAAGGTGCCGCAGTATATCGACTTGGCAATCAAGCATTTGGAAGCATCACTGAATCATTTTGTTAGAACAGGTGAAAAACTGTTAGTCAAATCATGATGGTGTTTAGAAGCAACGCTGCCACACCGTAATATGCAGTAGGCGCTGGATTGACAAAAACCACCAAGAACGGTAAAGTGTTTTTGACCGAGGTATGAGAATGGAGAGGAGCGGTTTGGGAATGAAAAAAAGACAGTCTCTAGTACTGGTTATCGGATTGTTGGTTGTTTCGATGTTGGTTTCCGCCTGTGGCTCCGGAGCAAAACCGGATGCCGCAAAAAAACCGGTTGAAAGTAAAATAATTATCGCGCAGAGCTCAGATGCCCTGTTTCTGGATCCCCAGCAACAAGATGAAGGGCCTACCAACTCTGTGAATTCAAATCTATATGATGCATTGGTTCGGCGTAACGCCGACCTTACAATCGCTCCCGGACTGGCCGAAAAATGGGAGCAGAAGAACGACCTGACCTGGGTATTTCATCTGCGCAAGAACGTGACGTTCCATAACGGCGATCCACTCACAGCCGATGACGTGGTATTCACTGTCGAAAGGTTCAAACAGCAGAAAGTGGCGGGGAGTATCGTCGCCATGGTGGCATCGGTAAAAAAAATCGACAGCCATACGGTTGAACTCATTACTAAAGCCCCGTTTGCTGCTTTCCTGGCCAATATGACCAAAGTGAACATTATCAGCAAAAACTATGTGACCAAAGTGGGCGACAAGGAGTTCAACATGAAGCCGGTCGGCACAGGTCCGTATAAATTTAAGGAATGGATCAAGGAAGACCATATCACGCTGGAAGCCTATGACAAGTATTGGGGCGGCGTAGCAGAAATCAAGACAGTGATTTTCCGCCCCATCAGCAATGAAGCCACACGCACCGCGGCGCTGCTCAGCGGCGAAGTCCAGCTGATCACCGACGTACCGGTGCGGGATGCCGACATGATCCAAAAGAATAATAAAGTCAAGCTGATCGGCGTACCCAGCATCCGCCTTCTGTATCTGACAGTGGACGTGACCCGCGAAAAGACGCCGGCGATCGATTTGCCGAAGAATCCGTTCACGAATCCTAAGGTGCGCGAAGCACTCCGAATGGCGATCGACTACGAATCCATCGTGAAAAATATCATGAACGGCCGGGCCTATGTGGCGGCCCAAGGCAATCCAAAACCGATCCTGGGCTATGTGGAAGGACTGACGGCGCCAAAATATGATCCGGAAAAAGCCAAACAATTGCTGGCAGAGGCAGGGTATCCAAACGGTTTCACGGTCACTTTCGATTCACCCAACAACCGCTATGTCAACGATTTTAAGGTTGCGGAAGCGATCTCCGGACAATTGGCCAAAGTGGGGATCAACGCCAAACTGAACCTGATGCCCAAATCCATCTTCTTTGATTATATTCGCTCAGGCGAAAAGAGTTCGTTCCTTTTGACCGGTTGGGCTTCCGACACTGGAGATGCCGGCATGTGGTACCATCTGATGTTCTATTCGCGGGGGAAAAAGCCGGCGTTTGGCAATTCGAACCGGGGGCACTTCTCCAATGCCGAGTATGATGCGTTGATCGACAAGGCGGAATCTACGGCCAGCCTGACCGAAAAGACAAAATATCTGCAACAGGCCACCTTGCTGCTCCAGAAAGAGATGCCTTTCATCCCGCTGTTTTTCATGGAAGATACATATGCGACAGCTGCCAACGTGGAGTTTACGCCGCGTTTCGACAACTACATCTATGCTCGGGATATCCGCTTCAAAAAATAATCCTGTGAGGGGGGGCGCCCCCCTTTTTTTCCGTTGGGGTGATTTGCGGAAAATGTGGTTAGTCATAGGCAAAAGGGGAAGATAACTTGCTGCGTTATTCGATCATGCGACTGGGACAGATGGGCGTGGTCCTGTTGGCTGTGTCCCTGATTGTGTTTGTCATTATGAATTTGACCGGAGACCCGGTATTACTGCTCGTG
>CAZOJA010000384.1:0-2472 GCA_964579955.1 uncultured Veillonellaceae bacterium
AATTCATAACAAGAATACACTTGCAAGAAATATAATCATCTTCTGCGCCGAGCCTACAGTCCGCTTTCTTGCTTCTGGAATCTTACACCGATTTCGTTGGTTTGACCTTATACCATGCTGCATACATCGTTGGCAACACCAGTAGCGTCAACACTGTGGCGCCAAATAGGCCACCAGCAATTGCTACTGCCATTGGACCCCAGAAAACACTTGATATTAGGGGTATCATTGCCAATATGGCTGCTGCTGCTGTCAGCATGATGGGACGGAACCGGGTTACTGCCGCACCAATAATAGCATCCCATTGATTTTCACCTGCTTTAATGTGTTGCTCGATCTGGTCGATCAAAATAACCGAATTTCTCATGATAATCCCCGCCAAGGCCAGCAGACCCAGCTGGACGACGAACCCCATCGGCTTGCCGGTGACCAGCAAACCCAGACTAGCTCCGATGATGCCCAAAGGCGCGGTCAACAATACCAGAATCGTTTTGGAAACGCTCTCCAGTTGAAACATCAGTAAAATCAAGATCACAATGATCATGACCGGCACCGGTTGCATCAGCCAGCGAGTTGCTTTTTCGCTCCTTTCCGTCGATCCGTCGAGGTCTATGGTATAACCCTGCGGTAAAGAGTCCCGGAGATCTTTCAAACTGTCATATAGTTCCTTTGTGGCGCTATTTCCCAAGATTCCCGGTACAGTATTGGCCTGTACGGTAATGGTCGGTTCCAGATCCCGCCGCCAAATCAATCCTTCCTCCGCCTCGTAACGGATTGTAGCGATTTGGTCCAGCGGCACATATTTTCCATTGCCGATATGGACATTCAGGTTTTTTATCTGGGAAAGATCATCCCGGTTTTGCGAGTCGACACGAAACACAATACCGACAGTTTTATCTTTTTCACGAAATTCGGCGACTGTCGTCCCCGAAATCATTGCCTGCAGATTACCCGCCAGTGTGGCGCTGTCCATTCCCAATAAACGGGCTTTATCCTGGTTGATCCGCAAGTGCAGGACCTTACTTTTTTCATTCCAATTTTGATTAATATTATCCAAATGCGGATTGGCGGCCATGCGCTCTCGTACCTGCCCGGCAATTTGCCGGACTTGCTCATGACCGGGGCCACTGATCCTCAACATGACCGGATAAGGGTTGGACGGACCGGTTTGAATAACCCGTACATTTCCCTGAACTTCCGGAAAATCCGTAGATAACAAGGTTTGAGTTTTTCGGATCAATTCAGTACGGGCTTTTAAGTCTTTTGCCACTACAATAAATTGGGCAAAAGACTTATCCGGTAAAGTAGGCTCAAATGTCAGCACAAAACGGGGAGCGCCCTGTCCCACATAATAAGAATAGTTGGCTATATTGGTATCGTTGGCGTAATGTTGGGCCAACCTGTCGGCAATCTTTCCAGTTGCTTTCAACGAGGACCCTTCCGGCAATCGTAGTTCCACAACTAATTCAGGTCGAATTGATGCCGGAAAAAACTCCTGTTTTACTAAGCCAAGCAAAAAAACAGATCCTATAAAGCAAGCTACGGTTCCCAAAAGAACTTTTTTGCGATGAGTCAGACACCAGGAAAGAATTTTTCTAAAGATCCTATAAAAACGGGTATTGTAAATTTCATGATGTTCCGAAACCCCGACTGCGGGTTGTTTAACCAGCTTGTATCCTAACAGCGGAGTTACCAGTACGGAAACAAACCACGAGATGATCAGAGAAATCGTGATCACCGAAAAGATGCTGCCGGCAAATTCCGACGCACTGCCTTTGGAAAAACCGATCGGAATAAACCCTGCACAGGTAATCAACGTACCGGTCAGCATGGGAAATGCAGTAACCTTATAGGCGTAACAGGCCGCGTCAAACCGACTGTACCCTTGCTCCAGCTTTACAATCATCATTTCGATGGCGATGATGGCGTCATCGACCAATAATCCCAAGGAAATAATCAGGGCGCCCAAGGATATCTTATGTAAATCAATTCCCCAGATTTGCATGCAGGCGAAAACAGCCACCAATACCAGGGGAATGCATAGGGCGACCACCAGCCCTGAGCGAACGCCCAGGCTGAGCAAACTGACCAGCAGCACGATTGCAACGGCCTCCGCCAATGACTTGGTGAATTCTCCGATGGACTCTTTTACAATCTCCGGCTGGTTGGTTACTACGCTCATTTCCAAGCCCAAGGGAAGGTTTTTTTGTATTTTCCCCACTGCGCTCTCCAGATTTTCGCCCAGAGTCAAAATGTTGCCGCCCTTATCCATCGATAACGCAATGCCAATGGCCGGTTGTCCATTATAATACATTTTGGGTTCAGATGGTTCCGCATAGTTGCGCTCAATTTTAGCAATATCATTCAAACGGAAGGTCCGTCCGCCGGCCCGGATAGGTAGACTGCGGAGATCGTCCAGATTTTCGAAAATACCGCTGACCCGCAGGTAAACATTGTCGGAAGCAGTTTCCA
>CAZOJA010000385.1:0-2469 GCA_964579955.1 uncultured Veillonellaceae bacterium
CAGTGGAAGTGGCTGTGGCGCGGGCGGTGGAAAAATCGCGCGGCAATCTCAAGGGAATGTCGGCGTACGGTTTGGATTGTGTTGTGAACGCATTGAAGCGTCCGCTGGCCCATATCGTGGAGAATGCCGGCTACAATCCGCTGGAAAAAGTGGAAAATGTTGTGGCGGCGCAGAATGAACGAAAGTCTGATTCGCTGGGAATTGATTGTGAAACCGGCGATGTCAGTGATATGGTCAAAGCCGGCGTGATTGATCCGACCCTGGTGAAAGTGCATGCACTGAAAGCTGCCGGTGAAGTAGCGACAGCGATTTTACGGATCGATACGATTATCCGCAAAAAAGATGAAGGAGAACAGGCGGGTCGTCCGGTGGGCGGCGAATCGCCAGCCGGCGCACCGGATTTTTAATCGGGAATTACAGGAGGGAACAATATGGGACACAAAAAACATACAGAGCAGGCTGAAGTTAATGACCAGGCAACACAGCAGGCCGCAAACGACAACACAGCTGTAGACGTCGAAACGGTCGAGGCAATGATAGAACCCAGCGAGACGATTGAAACAGTCAAGGCGGAAATGCTGGACCGGGTCAAGCGATTACAGGCGGACTTTGACAATTACCGCCGCCGTACCCGTCAGGAACAATGTGATCTCAGCGCCTATGTTACACAGAATCTGATCAAGGACCTGCTACCTATCATCGATAATTTTGAACGGGCCTTGTCCAGTCGACCGACGGAAGACCCATCAGGCTTTGGCGCAGGGGTGGAAATGATCTACCGTCAATTCTATGCGGTTCTGGAAAAACAGGGCGTCAGCGTTGTTGAAACGGTAGGGACAATGTTTGACCCGGCCAAACATGAGGCTATCATGCGGGATGAGGAATCTGACCAACCGGAAGGCACCGTGGTGGCCGAACTGCAAAAAGGTTATTCTGCCTGCGGCAAAATCATCCGTCCGGCCTTAGTCAAAGTGGCTGGAAAATAAGAATTGAAAACAAGCGAATAAAAAATCCAAATATATGAAAAGCCGGCCGCAGGCTGGTAGTTGTTGAAGGAGGAGCAAACTATGGCAAAAGTAATCGGAATTGACCTGGGCACAACCAACTCGGTCGTAGCAGTAATGGAGGGTGGCGAACCGGTTGTTATCACCAATGCGGAAGGTAGTCGCCTGACACCTTCGGTTGTCGGGTTTTCTAAATCAGGTGAGCGCCTGGTTGGTCAGGTAGCCAAACGGCAAGCAATTTCCAACCCGGACCGTACTATCAGCTCGATTAAACGGGAGATGGGCAGCAATTATACTGTAGCCATCGACGACAAAAAATATTCGCCGCAGGAAATTTCGGCGATGGTACTGCAAAAACTCAAAACAGATGCCGAAGCCTATCTGGGCGAAAAAGTCAGCCAGGCAGTCATCACGGTACCGGCCTATTTCAGTGACAGCCAGCGCCAGGCGACCAAAGATGCCGGTACGATCGCCGGCCTTGAAGTGTTGCGGATTATCAACGAACCGACAGCCGCTTCGCTGGCTTACGGCATTGACAAAGGCGATGACCATACCATTCTTGTATTCGACCTCGGCGGCGGTACCTTTGACGTTTCGATCCTCGAACTGGGCGATGGCGTGTTTGAAGTTAAATCCACCAGCGGCAATGGCCGACTGGGTGGCGACGATTTCGACGAGCGGATCATGAAATGGTTGATCAGCGAATTCAAGAAAGAATCCGGCATCGATCTCGGCAATGACAAAATGGCGTTGCAACGTTTGAAAGAAGCGGCAGAAAAAGCAAAGATCGAGCTGTCTTCACTATTGACGACCAATATCAACCTGCCGTTTATTACGGCGGATGCCAGCGGACCCAAGCACCTTGACCTCAGCCTGACCCGGGCCAAGTTCGATGAACTGACTGCCGACCTGGTCGAAGCCACCATGGGACCAACCCGTCAGGCAATGTCCGATGCCGGCCTCAGCCCGAAAGAAATCGACAAGATCATTCTGGTCGGCGGCTCCACCCGGATTCCTGCCGTACAGGAAGCAATCAAGAAATTCTTTGGCAAGGAAGCCCACAAAGGCGTAAACCCGGATGAGTGCGTCGCTGTTGGGGCCGCGATCCAGGCCGGCGTGCTGGTCGGAGAAGTCAAGGATGTTCTGTTGCTTGACGTGACGCCGTTGTCACTCGGTATTGAGACACTGGGCGGAGTGTTCACCAAAATTATCGAGCGCAACACGACAATTCCTACCGCCAAGAGCCAGACTTTCTCCACTGCCGCTGACAATCAACCGTCGGTAGACGTGCATGTACTGCAGGGTGAACGTGAAATGGCCGCTTACAATAAAACCCTCGGACGCTTTGAGCTATCGGGAATTGCTCCGGCGCCGCGCGGCGTACCCAAAATCGAAGTAACCTTTGACATCGATGCCAACGGCATTGTGCATGTCAGCGCCAAAGACCTTGGCACCGGCAAGGAAC
>CAZOJA010000386.1:0-2468 GCA_964579955.1 uncultured Veillonellaceae bacterium
TGCGCAGGAACTCCATTATCATTGAAATTGGCCAAAGATTTGATGTTTGCCAACCCGGAAATTAACACAGTATTAATCGCAGGTGGCAATACTAATTGCTATTTGATTGATTACCGACGTCCCGAACAATCATTTATGTTCGATATGGCGCCCAGTGGCTTGGCGATGTTGCTGAAACGGGACTGGCTGGAAAATGAGGTGTTGGAGTCACATATCATTACTGAAAGTTCAATGTGCAACGATGTGATGTCGGTAAAAGGCGGGACAAAGAACCCGTTAACAACCGAAGATGTGGAGAACGAAGGCTGGCGAATCAATGTAACCGATCCCGAAGGAATGAAACAGCGCCTAGGTTCGACCTCATTGGCTGACTTTACCGGGGCGGTGCGAGGAGCACTCAAGCGAAGTGATTTGACCGAACAAGATGTTGACTGGGTTTGCCCGGTTCATATCAACCCCAAGGCGCATAAAGCAATTTTGGCCGATCTTGGACTGGCGGAGGAGCAAGGGGCATATCTTTATGATTATGGGCACTGCGGCCATGGAGATCAATTGATTGGTCTGGAAATGGGTTTGAGCAGCGGTAAAGTCAAAGAAGGATCGATTGTCGTATTCCTTGGCGCCGGCACAGGCTACGCATTTTCAGCTACAGCAATCCGTTGGGGTCGTCGAAAATAGATCGGAAGGAGGAACAAGGAATGTCATTTGCAGAGCTTTACAAACGCAAACTGATGACTGCTGAAGAAGCTGTCCGCAAAATTCATAGCCATGATGAAATCGTTGTAGCGGTAGCAGCTTCGGAGCCGCCGGGATTGCTCAGCAAATTGCATACCGTGAAGGACCAAGTGGAAGATGTTTCGGTCGTCATGGTATTGCCGCTGGGTGAATATGATTATTACATGAAACCGGAAATGAAGGGGCACTTCATGCTTAACGCCTGGTATTATGGCGGCGGTTGCCGCAAAGTGATAGGCCAGGGAACCGTTGCCTACAACCCAACACACTTGCACAACTGCATGGCGAAACGGATTGATGTGAAAAACCCCCGGATATTTTTCGGTACGGCAGCACCAATGGACAAAAATGGTTGTCTGAACTTGTCGTTGGGCATCATGGTGGAAAAAGATGCCATTGAAAATGCTGATTTAGTGGTAATCGAAGTCAATGAAAATTTGCCACGTACTCATGGCGATACACTGATTCACATCCGTGATGTAGATGTGATTGTGGAAAACCATCGTCCCGTCCCTGCACTGCCGGCAGTCGTTCCCAGTGAAAAAGACAAGTTGATCGGACAGTATATTGCCGAATTGGTGGAAGATGGCTCGACCATTCAGCTAGGCATCGGCGGGATTCCCAATGCTGCAGCGCTCTTCCTCGCAGACAAAAAAGATCTGGGTGTTCATACCGAAATGCTGTCGGATGCGATCGTCGATTTGGTCGAAGCTGGTGCAATTACCGGTCGGGAAAAGACGATTTGGAAAGATAAAATTGTCGCGACATTCGCATTTGGTTCAAAAAAGTTGTATGACTTCATCAATGAAAACCCAATGATCGAAATGCAACGCGGGTCAGTAGTCAACGATCCCTATGTTGTTGGTCGCAATCACAAGATGGTTTCCATCAATACGACCTTGCAAGTTGACTTGTTTGGGCAATGCTGTTCGGAAGCGATAGGTTTTCGTCAGTATAGCGGTAGCGGTGGAGCAGCTGACACTGCAGCCGGGGCGCAAAAATCCAAGGGCGGAAAATCGATTATGGCCCTATATTCGACGGTAAAGGAGGATACATTATCATCGATTGTGCCTGTGCTTAGCCCGGGGGCTCCGGTAACGCTGTCACGCAATGATGTGGATTATGTCGTAACAGAATATGGCATTGCCAGTCTACGTGGGACCAATCTTGGCGAACGGGTGGAGAGGCTTTCCGCCATCGCACACCCTAAGTTCCGCGATATGTTGCGGGAAGAAGCAAAAAAAATGCAACTCTGGTAAAATAGCCACCTAATGATTAAGAAAGGGAGGGTATGACATGGGAGACTTTGATATGTTCGGATTACCAACGATCACTTTTGTAATGCTGTTCGTTATCTGGCCGCTTTGGTTGTTGCTTAGCTTTGCATATGGATTTTTATATAAGGAAGGACGGGAAGACGAATGGGACATCCTGTAATTATTGGTATATTTGTTGCCTATTTCTTCATTTGTGTTGCTTTGGGGTATATTGCGACTAAGACGCAAAAGAATATGACCGATTTTATCGTCGCTGGCCGTCAAATGGGACCCATTCTCGTTGCATTCTCAACTTGTGCAACCATCGCCAGTGGATTTTTCTTTGTCGGGTTGCCGGGACTCTGCTATAACCTGGGTTATCAACCCTTGCTGAGCTTGCCGGCGATCAATGCCATCCTTGCTTATGTCGTAGTTTTTGGCCTTTTGGCTAAACCGATGCGCTATCTGAGTGAAAAA
>CAZOJA010000387.1:0-2462 GCA_964579955.1 uncultured Veillonellaceae bacterium
CCGGCGGCGATTCCGCTCACAGAGACCGTCAAGGTGTTCGGTCAGGAGATGCCCTGTTCGATTGAAGCGTTGCTGCTGGCACTGGCGGAAAAAATGAACCTGCCGGGATTCGGCCCGGACGGCTTTGACAAAGGGGTCGCCCTGTCCCATTTCGACCACCAATATCTGAAGCAGGTCGCCAATATTGCCACCGATGGCAAGGCGGTACCGGATGCCGATGACGAAGAGGTCAAAATCTTCCTCGAGGCACGCAAGCATCTGCCGAAGACGGTATTTGACCCGGAGCGCTGGAAAGCGGCCTGCGGCGGGGAAAAGTTCTGGCGTAAGGTCATTTATGTGCTGAATCGCGGCGGCCGGTTCGAAGAACATGCGGCAGCCTGGGACGGTACAAAAGTGAAAAACAAATACGGCACCTATGCCAGCATGTATTGCGAGAAGACCGCCACGACCCGCAATGCGATGAACGGTCAATACTTCAACGGAATCGCCACCTATGTGCCGGACATCACTGACTGCACCGGCAAGAAAGTCGATGATTCGGCCGGTGGTTACGACCTGACCCTGCTCACCGGCAAGACGATCCAGCACACCAAATCACGGACCAACGGCTCCTATTGGCTGCTGGCACTGGAGCCGGAGAACGGTTTGAAGATCAATCCGATCGATGCCAAACGGCTCGGCTTCAAAGACGGTGACCGAGTGAAAGTAGTATCAGCCACTAATCCCGACGGAGTTTGGAAACTGGGTGCGCTTGGCGATATGCCGATTGCCGGTAAACTTCAGGTTACTGAAGGCATCCGGCCCGGTGTGGTCGATTTTAGCCTCGGTAGCGGCCATTTTGCCAGCGGTTCGCGCGATGTATCGATTGACGGACAGGTGATCAAGGGCGACGGTCGTCGCGGCAAGGGTATTCATGCCAATGCGGTGATGCGGGCCGATCCGCTGGTCAAAAACACCGGATTGCAGGATGTGATCGGTGGCAGTATCGTTTTCTACGATACCCAGGTGAAACTGGTCCGCGTGTAGAATCGACGGAAAACCAAATTATAAGTTGCAGGACACAAACAGGGATGATGTCGGTTTAACCGACATCATCCCTGTTTGTAACGTTTGTTTTCTGTTTCAATCCTGCCAGGCATATTTCACGGCATTTCCAGCACTGCAACACTGGGAAGCCGCGCGACAGCTTGGTCCAGCAATGACTGCGGCAAGACGATTGATGGATGGATTGATTGATCCGTAATGCACCGCTTGGGCAGGCATCCAGACAAAGACGGCAACCATCTGGACATAACTTGCTTTTATTCAATGGATCAGGCAAAATATCCAGATCGGTAATCAGGGAAACGAGATTAACCCGGTTGCCGTATTGCGGAGTGATCAACAAAGTGTTTTTGCCCATAACACCGAGCCCGGCAGCAACTGCCGCATGTTTGTGAGACAAGTCGCCGGCCGCATACTGCGCCTCTTCATCCCAGTGATAATAAGGAGCCATCGCAGGAATTGGGACCGTGCTTCCGCCAAACGATATCTCCATAAAGTTTGCAACTTGATAAGCATCATGATCCAGGCGTGCCACATTTCCGTCATGTACCTGGGTGTAGCTGGTCCAATGCTTGCTTGCCAGTGGCCCGGTCAAAAACCGCCGTGCCAAAACAATGACGGATTGGGCCGAATCCATGATAGCATGTGGATGGTGATTTTTTGGCGCTGCTGCAAACCGTTCAATGGGTGCGACGCCAACCAAGTCGATTTTTAATCGTGCAACTATGGCCAGTAATTCCCGTTTGATTTCTGCTGGTGTTGCTATGACAATCAGCTCCTCTCAACCACAGTGTAGCGTTTGGGCAGAGCTGTGTCTTACAAAGAATCGACATCTAATTCGACGAGGAGGAGATCACGACAGTAGAACCGGAGCATCCACCAGCATAGCGGCAGGCACAATGTTGCCCAGCTCGTTGATCAGGGCGATGTTCAACAATTGATCAGGGTTTTTTTCATTCAGTTCGCGGATTGCTAGGCGGCAGGCTGGCGAATCCGGCGCCAGGCGAATCATGTATAATACATATTCGCGTTGGCTCTGCTCAATATTCTTCAGATCGAGTTCATCGGTCGCACCGAACAAAAAATCTGCCTCGGCGAATGCTGTCGGCAATTTTTCCGGATCTTCCAGAAAAGTTTCCACAGTGTTGGCTTCATAGACGAAAAACTTCACGTCGCCATTTTGCTCCTGGGTAGTCATGAAGAAAGGTCCTTCCCCTTTGTGATAAAGTGGTTCGGATACCTGGTCGAAAATTGCGGTCAGTTTACACCGAATATCGGCAATCATTGTTTGATCCAATTTGTTCAGCCCTTTCAAGACAATCCGATGACGCGCCGTTATCGCCTCGTTGCCAATTACTATTTAATTATATCATTACAAAATGTTTTTTATCGGCGACCATTGCCTGATGTTTTTCCTG
>CAZOJA010000388.1:0-2458 GCA_964579955.1 uncultured Veillonellaceae bacterium
CCGTCACGCCACCAGGGATTATATGAGTACAAAAGCTTTAAGATGTTTTCCTGCGTCACGATGGGCATAATCATCACCTCGCCTATATTATAAAATATAAGCTAAAATTATGAAAGAAAGATACAAAGTATAAGTAGTATTTTTAAGATAAATAGTATAAGCATATTTTATTGAACTTTAAAGAAGCCTTATATGGAAGGTTGGGTGTGAAGACACTTGATGATAATTCATAGTCTAACGGGTTACTGCAATTGATTTACCGAAAGCAGTACATCGTATATTTGGTAGCGGCGGAGCTGAATTGTTTGTAAAATGTCCGCCGCTGTCCGTTTGGGGATGTTTTCGGGGTGCAGGATTATATCATGGGGAATAAAAAGATCCCTAAGTTTTATAGCTTCGGGATCTTTTAACTCGTGGTATCAGCTTTTTGTTAAGCGTTTAAGTTCTTCATAAAAATTCTGGCGGGTGCCGGCAAGTAAGACAACTACCTTTTTCCCATCGATTTCAAAAACGGAATAGGCAATTTCGTAATTGGTCTTGCCGTAATAAACATCATACCCATAAATTCCCGATAAATCGCCATGCTTGACTTGCCCGACATAGGGATCTTCTTGGATGCGTAGTAAAGACTCCTTGAATTTGGCGAGTAAACGCTTGTCTTTAAGTTTTTTGAAATAGCGCTCTGCGGCAGGACTGAACAGCAATTCGTACATTGTTAGTTATCCTTGCCAAACACATCGTAAAAGGTAGCTGCTGGAATTTCTCCGGAGGCGATACGTTCCGATTCCTCGGTCATTATGCGGATTGCTTTTTTTATCTTCTTGCTTTCAACTTCGAATCGCCGGATGAGATCGTTGCCGGATAAACCTTGCGCAACAAGATCTTTAAGGATTTCCACGGAAAACTCGCCCTGATCATTGCGAATTGGACGAATAACAATCGAATCATTCTGGACAAAACATTCGACTTCGGTTTCGAGCGCGAGTTGTTTGAAATATTTTAAGGGGATAGTAATCTGGCGTTTTGGCGAAACGCTGATGATTTTTCTATCCATAGGGCCTCGCTGCAGAGTTTTTACAGACATAACCGTCAACTCCAATATAGAATGTGCAGGGAACTATCCCTGAAACAATAATAACAAAGAAACCAAGAAAACACAATAAATTTGACAATAGGTGATCATCGAATCAACAGTGATATCGATCTGTTTATGTTAACGGACGATTCGGCAGTAGTTCGTGATATGACTGAAGTTATTCCTTTTGATCGGAAGTTGCGTCCAGTTATTGTCGAACCTTTGGAATTGACTATGATGGAGAGAAACGACAAAGAATTTCTGGCCGAGATTCGCAATGGCTTTTGGAAATTGTTCTCTGTTTTTGGTATAATCAAAAAGACACGATAGTATCGGTATTCGTAGCAGATGATGACTTTTATTTAGTTATCGAAGGCATGAAAAGTTTGGCAACCCGGAAGTGGGGTGAAAGCGATGAAAGACGCAGGACAAGTGCTGTCATTTCAAGAACAATCTGCATTGCAACAGCTGAGGATTGAATTGGAAGGCATTGCTTCAGTTCGAGCCCTCATTGTTTTTGGCTCGGTTGCCCGTGGTGAAGCTACCATGGAATCGGATCTTGATGTTTTGGCTGTTATAGACCGAGAGCTATCGTATGCTGAGGAAACTGCAGCCTATGACGCGGTCTATCGAACCAATCTTCAATATGAGACCAATATCAGTCTTGTTATAGTTGATTCGGCGCGTTGGGAGTCGCCTGTTTGGTCACAATTACCGCTCTATCAGGCCGTACAACAAGAAGGATTGTTGCTGCAATGAGTGACCAGACCGCAAACATTTTGGTCAACACTGGTTGGACAAGTCCAATGAAGCTAATGAAAGCGCGACTGTTCTGCTGGAACGTCGGCAATATGCAGGTTGTATCAATCGCCTTTACTATGCGGCTTTTTATGCACTGAGCGCTGCATTGGCGAAACGAGGCTTGTCGTATGGAAAACATGCTGCTGTGCGGGCAAGCATGCATCGCGATTTTGTCAAAATCGGTTTGCTATCTGCTGAAGCCGGGATTATATATAATCGGCTGTTTGAATGGCGGCAAAAAGCTGACTATGAAGTTCTCTTGAAAGTCGATGAAAATATGGCACGTGACTTATACAAGCAATCCGAAGAGCTGGTGACCGAATTAAGAAAACTGAGTGATATTTGTAGCTGAAATCTGTCATTGATGCCGTAATGGCGGTCCGGAACCCATGTGCTTACTCATGTGCTTATTTGTCGTCGAAATGCATCGAAAAGCATCGAATGCGAAAGAACGAAGAGTGGCGAAAAGTGTTGATTTTACTTGGGTTTGACGAATAACGGTGACGCTCGTCGAAGCCTGGCGACTGATTGCTAAACCGATAGGGGGGGAAACTCCCGCGAGGGTTCAAATCCCTCCCACTC
>CAZOJA010000389.1:0-2454 GCA_964579955.1 uncultured Veillonellaceae bacterium
TGATGAGGGCCGCCGCTGCTTCGGCAGTGGTGATCTTGGCCTGAAGGGCAGCATTACGAACGCGGTCTTTGATTTCGATCATGTGCAGTCTCTCCTCCTCATTTTATCTTTTCCATTTAATTATGCAATGGGACATGCCCCATAATGCCGTATTGGAAGCCATGCGCCACAAACAACTTTTTTCTGGACATAAAAAAAGACACCTAGTTGTAGTTGCGCTGAAGCGCAATACAAACTCCGGTGCTGCTTACTTGGTATTCTCCGCAAGGAGTAGTCCCCCGTGCGGAAAACTATAAGCGACAACTGTTTGCGTCGGTACTTTCAACCCTGCATCTTCGCCAGGCTGTCCATACAATCTAAATGTTCCGTTGGCTGTCGGTCGGATTCCCGATGGCTAACCCGAGCGCTCTCTCCTTTTCGCAACAGTATGACCGCTATTTGTTCCGAACAACATTGTATACCTATTCAAAAGAAAATTCAACAGAAAATATACAAACAAATCAAATTTTCTTATGGAACTTGTCGGCGCAAATGATACGACAACGTGCTAAGCCCGACGGAAAGATCCTCACTGACAATTTGCACATTGTCGGGAACCCTGATACGAACCGGGGCAAAATTCCAAATGCCATGCACCCCTGCCGCAACCAAACGGTCTGCCACAGTTTGCGCTTCGCCTGCCGGTACAGCAATCACGCCAATCTGGATGTTGCGCGAAGCGACGGTAGTTTCCAAATCAGCAACAGGCAACACATCAACACCATTAATCAATTGGCCTACAATCGCCGGGTTCTGATCGAACAATGCGGCCAAATGAAAGCCCAGGGAAGCAAAATTGCGATAATTGGCCAATGCCCAGCCCAAATGTCCGACACCGATGATTGCAATGTTCCATTTGCGGTCGAGTCCAAGAATCTGACTAATGTTGTTGACGAGTTCGGCCACATGATAACCGACGCCTTTTTTACCAAAAGCGCCGAAACTGGCCAAGTCTTTGCGAATCTGCTCAGGAGTGACTCCGATGCGGCGCCCCAGTTCCTCGGACGATACGATTTCCGAACCCTCCGACCTGATCAGTCGGAGAGTTCGGAAATACAATGGCAGGCGGTCAACCGTCGCCCGGGAGATGCTGCCGTGCTTTGTGTTTAGCAACGGACCTGCGCCCTATAGTGGGTATGCAGCAGATGATGCGATTTTTCGCCCAAGGGCTTGCCCAACCATGTGTCGTAAAGTTCTTTTACCGCCGGGTTTTCATGAGACTTGCGAATCTGGGAACTCTCGTCGCATTCGTAGATAGCCGCGATCCGGTTCAGACGGGTTTCTTCGCACACGGGAACCGGCTGGCCGCCGCCTCCGATGCATCCGCCAGGGCAGGCCATGATCTCGATGAAGTGATAATCCGCCTCGCCGGCGCGAATTTTGTCCATGACCAACCGGGCATTGGACAAGGTATTGGCAACTGCCACTTTCACCGTCAGATCGCCGACCTGCAAAGCCGCTTCCTTGATACCGGTCAGTCCTCGCACCGCCTTGAAATCGATCGACTCCAGTTCCTTGCCGGTCAGTACTTCGACCACGGTTCGCAATGCCGCTTCCATGACGCCGCCGGAAGAGCCGAATATTACTCCGGCGCCGGTGGCTATGCCAAACGGAGCATCGTATTCTTCAGCCGGAATGGCAGCGAAGTCGATACCTGCCTCTTTGATCATGCGGGCCAGTTCACGGGTGGTCAGAACAAAATCGACGTCCTGCATACCGTTGTGTGAAAACTCAGGCCGCACCGCTTCGGCTTTTTTTGCCGTACAGGGCATGATAGAGACCGAAACAATATTCTTCGGATCGATACCGGTCTTCTCCGCATAGTATGTTTTGGCCAAAGCGCCGAACATCTGCTGCGGCGATTTTGCGGTCGAGAGATGTGGCAACAGGTCCGGATAGGTAATCTCGATGAAATTGACCCAACCGGGGCTGCAAGAGGTAATCATCGGCAGCTGTCCACCGTTTTGCAACCGATGCAAGAGTTCGTGCCCTTCTTCGAGTATCGTCAGGTCGGCGGTGAAGTCGGTGTCGAATACCTTGTCAAAGCCAAGCCGCCGAAGCGAAGACACCATCTTCCCTGTCACTATGTTGCCGCTATCCATGCCAAGCGCTTCACCGAGGGCTACGCGGGTTGCCGGAGCAGTCTGGACGATAACATGCTTGGTGGGATCGCTGATCGCATCCCAGACTGCCTGCGTATCATCTTTTTCCACGATGGCTGCGGTCGGGCATACACTGGCACACTGGCCACAGTAGGTGCAGGGAGATAGCTCCAGGCCTACGTCAAATGCCGGAGTGACTGTGGTGTCAAAGCCGCGTTTGGCAAAGCTGTATACATCGACACCTTGTCGGTCGCTGCAAGCTTTGATGCAACGGCCGCAGAGAATGCACTTGTTTGGATCGCGCACCAGAGAC
>CAZOJA010000390.1:0-2452 GCA_964579955.1 uncultured Veillonellaceae bacterium
AGTCAAGTTGCAGGAACTGTTCGGTGCAACCGAGACGCCGACCATTGCCGGCGGTCGGGCGCCAGTGACTTTGCAACTGTTGTCGCCGGCCGGGCGGCCGATCCAGGTAACCCGGGATTTGGCCAGCTTTTGGCGGCAAGGATATTTTGCCGTAAAAAAAGACCTGAAAGGTCGCTATCCCAAACATTACTGGCCGGATGACCCGTTGGCCGCCGTGCCGACCCACCGGGTCAGACCACCAGGAACAGACTGACGATGAAAAAATTCGTGGATGCGTTGTTAATCTGGCAGCGGGGGCTGGTTGATCGGGCGACTAAGGTGTAGAATAAGGACAATATGTTGATTTAAGGGAGTCGCAATGCTCGAACACTTGTCGAAAAAAGGCCTGTTCCATCTGTTCATCGTTTATACGGTCTGGAGCACAACCTATCTCGGTATGCGGGTCGGCGTCGACCCGGCCAATGGTTTTCCGCCGTTTCTGTTCGGTGCTTTACGAATGGGAGTTGCCGCGTTGATTTTATTCGCGCTGGCCAGACTGCAACACTATACGATCAGACCGACACGCAGAGAGTTGGTGTCGCTGGCCCTGGTCGGCAATCTGCTGTGGATGGGCGGCAATGGTCTGGTTCTTTGGGCCTTGCAGTTTGCTGATTCCGGATTTGCCTCGCTAATTGTCGCATCGACCCCCATCTGGACCACTCTGATTGAATTGGTGCAGTACAAGAAAAAGCCATCTATGGGACTGTTGGCTGCGTTGCTGATAGGATTCCTGGGTGTTGCGGCATTAAGCGCTCCATCATTGGGAAAAGGCAGTTCGCAGGCATTTGCGGTGATCGCGTTACTGGTTGCCGCTGTCAGTTGGGCGCTGGGATCGGTGATTCAGACCCGGCGGCCGGTGAACCTTGCGCCTCAGGTGATGTCGGCGTATCATCAATTATTTGCCAGCGTTGGCTTTTTGCTGATTTCTCTGTTATTGGCAGAACCGCAGCCGCAGCCGAATTTATCGGCCTGGTTGGCCTGGCTGTATCTGGTCGGGTTCGGTTCGGTGTTTGCCTTCACTTCCTACATTTATTCATTGAAACTGTTGCCGATCAACATTGCAATGACTTATGCCTATGTTAATCCTGTGTTGGCGCTGTTTTTGGGTTGGTTGCTGCTCAATGAACCGATCGGACTCTGGACGATTCTCGGCGCGGCGCTCGTTCTCGTCAGCGTGTTCGGGATCTTTAGCGCCAAGCATCAGCCGAAGCCAGCCTGACGACAGAAGCGACAGGGCCGCTGTCGAAACAGCATACCGCTTCTTGGAGAGAAAAAAAGAACCCGTTAGGGTTCTTTTTTTTCAGGTGTTGAGTTGGTCGGTTGTATCAGGGCCAAATCACTGCAAAAGTCTGCGGGTCCTCGATGGAGCGGGTGAACCCCTGCACTACCGTCCGGTAACGGGAACGGTCGGTGAAAATGGAACTGACATGGTCAGCGCTGGGGAACAGCTGGATCTGGCGCTGCCCTTTGGTTGCGCCGAACAGTTGTTGCGACATGCTGGCAGGCACTAACCGGTCTGCCTCTCCGTGAATGTAAAGAACGGGTGTGGTCACCTGCTGCACGATCCGGATCGGTGAGGCTTCGCCGAACGTGAAACGGGAACGGAAAAAGGCTACCGCGTTGGCATAGGGCAACAGCACCTGCGGCGGGATATTGCCAGGCAATCGCAAGCGCTGATTCATCTGAGTGGCCAGCAAGGTCTCGAAATCGGAATAAGCGCTGTCCGCGACATAGAAAGACACCCGCTTATTGGTTTCGTTGATGCCGGCGTGCAACAAGGCCGTGGCGGCACCCATCGAGATGCCGTGCATGCCGATGGTTCCGGCAGGGTAGCGGTTGCGCACCCAATCCACCCATTGATCGACATCGTGCTTCTCATAGACGCCCCAGGTCACCGAATCGCCGCCGCTATCGCCGTGCGCCCGTGAATCGACCAACAGCAGATTGTACCCGGCATTCAGATAGATATTCAGGTAACTCAGGCCAGCCAGGCGGCTTTCCGTGAATCCATGCAAAAAAATCAACGTTTTGTCGGAGGCTTGCGGATTGGGGATGAAAGTGCCTGTCAGCGAATAACCGAAACGGGAAGGCATCCGGATGTCCTGCCAGTTCCGAAAGTTCTTCCCGTTGTCAAGAATCTGCTGCCAACGGCCGCTGTTGTTGGCGTGCAACCGGGAATGACGGACGCACATCTCGTCATAAATGAAGTTTCCCATGTAAAGACCGACCGCATTAACCGCAAGCAATGCGATGAGCAAGCCGATCAGGAACAGGCGCTGCCAGAATTTTTTGCTCGTCAAGCGTTTTCTGATTTCCATGAACTCCTCACGTCAATCGTTTCATCAACGATGATTGGTAATGTTCATTTTATCAAAAAATCATTATCGGTGCGAGCGGGACTATTCCGCCTGCA
>CAZOJA010000391.1:0-2446 GCA_964579955.1 uncultured Veillonellaceae bacterium
CGTAGGCGTAGCGGCAGCGGAGAGTAGACGCGCCGGGCGCGGCTACTTTGCATAATGAATCAGGTTTTTATGCGCAGTTGAGCGGCACAAAAAAAGCCTGCCAGTATTGGCAGACATCTATGACAAGGGCCAATTTGCTCAATTGTGCATAAAATGCGTTGAACTAAGCCGCAGCATAGGCGAAACCCGTTGCTTACTCCTATGGGCTTTCAATCTTTTTACTCCCTTTCTTTTGGTGCTTAAACCAACGAGTTCAATGGAAAATTTGAAAGGAAATGGCTGATCAAAAAGCTCTGAATGACGGGACAGTTCATTTGTGGCACAGTTTCCCCCTCCCCAAGACAGGCAGTGCGACGGTCCATATTGGATTCGCTTGTTTATTGCAGTAAGTGCCGACTGTTGTAGTCGAATCTTCGCGAAGTTTTCATCTTGCCACTGTCACAGCAAGGGCATTTCTGCATATCAATGCCAAAAAGTTTCAGGACTAACTCGCGAGCGCTCAGCCTGGCTAAAGAATTAATGGTTCGCAGGCTGTTCAGTTGTGCTTGACATCTCATAATCTTGGGCCTGTTTCGGTTGCACAGCAGTCCGTAGTGCCGAATCTTCATAAACCGGACCGGCAATATATGAAGCAGAAATCTTCGCAGAAACTCAATTCCATCAAGATGCATCAACTTCAATTTGTTGCCGTCCTTGCGGTCTTTCCATTCGAAAGCGACTTTTCCTTCGTGAATGCTCTTGATACGGCGGTTTGATATGGCAACCCGGTGTGTATAGCGTCCAAGATACTCGATGACCAATCCAGAGTTCTTGAAGGACTCTTTGCAAAAGACGACCCATTCCATCGAATAGAGCTGATTGATCAAGGAATTGAAACCCTGGTTTGCTTGTGGCGGATTCTGTTCTTCGTTAAATTTCAGCTCTTTCCTCTCAAAAGATTGCCGCAAAAAGGCAAGAAACTTCCCCTTGAATTTACGGGAAAGCACTTTGACGGGGATGAAAAAATCTTGCTTGGCAGAAATCCAGTTTCCAGCAGCAGAGAGCCCTCCGCCAGGAACAATGCAGTGTAGGTGTGGATGCTCGACCAACGTTTGCCCCCAAGTGTGCAAAACCGCGGTAAAGCCGATTTCGGCTCCCAGGTATTTCTTATCCCGTGCTAACTCCAGTAAGGTTTCCGACGCTGCCTTAAACAACAATCCATAGAGTTCTTTTTGATTAAACCGGATGATTGGATTCAACAAATCCGGCAGTGTAAACACCGTGTGAAAATACTGGACGGGTAATAATTGATCCTTCCTTCGCTCTGTCCATTGTGCGCTGCTAAGTTTTTGGCATTTGGGACAATGCCGGTTGCGACACGAATTATAGGAAATCTTAACATGTCCGCATTCTTCACATTCCTCCACATGACCGCCTAATTCGGATGTGCGGCAACGCTCGATGGCGTTGATCGCTTTGAAGTGGTGAACAGGCAAGCGATGGCGCGACAAATATTCGGCGCCGAACTCGTGGAGAACATCCTGCAACTCAATCGTCATCATCAAATCCCGGCAACGTATCCAAAGGGCTCGTGATCTTTAAGAAACTGAGCCGTGTTACATGAAGGTAAACACAAGTGCTGATAATACTCCTGTGTCCCATCAACTTTTGAATGTAGCGAATGTTTACGTTGCTTTCCAACAAATGAGTTGCGAAACTATGACGCAGTGAATGAATCGACACTCGCCGTTGAATCCCGATTTTATTCTTTGCATCTTTAAAGACGGTGCCTATCGAACGAGGATGCAGAGGCTTGTCCGGAGTTTGGCCGGGAAAAAGCCACAAATCTGGTTTGTATTGTTTGTAATACGCTCGAAGAGTCAACAATGTTTTTTGTGCCAGCAGGGAGTAACGGTCGACATCGCCTTTTCCCTGCCTGATGAGAATTTGCATGTTTTTGCTGTCGATGTCGGTAATTTTGAGGTTGGCAATTTCACTCACTCGCAGGCCGGCCGAGTAGGCGGTCATCAAAAGTGCGCGATGTTTTAAATTGGTCGTAGCATTAATCAAAGCGGAAACTTCTTCTTTTGATAAAACATTGGGTAAATGTCTGTTTGGCTTCATCCGGGGAAGAATTTGATCTTCCCAATCTCGTCCCAGTGTCGTTCGAAAGAAAAACCTGAGGGCGGAATAACAAACAATGATCGATGAGTTTCTGAGCTTTCGCCGGACAATTTGGTGATGCAAATATTGTCGGATGTCTTCTGTGCTCAACTGATCTGGTGGCACTCTGTAATGAGCAAGAAAATGCTTGATTTGCAGCAGGTATGAATGTTTCGTGTTGTCGCTTAGGCCGCGCAAGTCCATGTCGAGTTGCATTTTGTCGATGAGTGTTGACAAAAAAATTCCTCCTTTATTCGTCCGGATGGACACATCATAAAGGAGAACGAGGGATTATTGAATATGG
>CAZOJA010000392.1:0-2441 GCA_964579955.1 uncultured Veillonellaceae bacterium
TATAGTGTTCATTGTGCTTTTATAATTTGGATTGGCTCACTCCTGACAAGAAACAAAATCACTGAGGAAAATTCTCTGCAAATATTGCAAGCAGCGCAAACTCGGTCTGAAGAGTTCAAAATGTCATCGCCGGGCTATAATTGACCCATAGCGCCGGAAAGAAATTGACCCACACCAAAACCATAAGCTACCATTGGGATTGTCAAGATCACCAAGGAGGTAGCAGATGATAAGGAGTGGGCTGATACTCATGATAAGACAAAAAGTACAAGCCGGTCAATCCTCGTATTCAATTGGCAAGGAGTTAGGGATCTCCAAGAACACGGCGAAGAAGTATTCCACTGGCGAGTTAAAGGAACATGGGCTGAAAGGCCGGGTAAAACCATCGAAACTGGATCGGTACAGGCAAATCGTCGATACGATGATGGGCAGCGGCATATTCAACTGCGTGGTAATCCACGAACGCCTTCAGGACCTGGGCTATGGCGGCGGCATCACCATCATCAAGGATTATGTGAAGAACCTGCGCCCGGCAAGGAGCGCACCCGCAGTAAGACGATACGAAACGCCGCCAGGCAGACAGGCGCAAATGGACTGGGGAATCACGCATTACTGGGATGAACACGGCATCATCCATAAAACACCGGCGTTCGTTATGATTATGGGCAATTCCAGAAGCAAATATGTCGAGTTCACCAAGCGTTGCGATTTTTACAGCCTACTTCGGTGCATGGTGAACGCCCTGGAATATTTCGAAGGGGTCCCCAAAATCGTACTTACCGACAGGATGAAAACCGTCATCGATGGTAGCGAGGCAGGCAAACCCCTCTGGAACAAACGCTTTGCAGACTTCGCGGCGGATATGGGCTTCCTTCCTAAGGTCTGCCGCCCACGGCGACCTCAAACCAAAGGCAAAGTCGAGAGACTCGTGGACTATTTGAAAAACAATTTTCTTCCGGGCAGACAGTTTCGCGATTTAGACGACCTGAATCTTCAAGCGCGCGCCTGGTGCCAAAAAGTGGACGGCAAAAAGCATGGCACTACTGGTGAGATCCCGCTTGCCGCTTTGAAAAACGAGCCCCTCTTGTCTCTGCCTGCCAAGGCGGTGCGTGACAAATATAGGTGGGAGATGCGCAAAGTCATGCGGGACGGGTTGGTCAGCTTTGATGGAGCCAAATACGGCGTACCGTGGCAGTATAGCGGCAGGGAAGTCAGAGTGAGAATCTGCGGCGACGAATTTGAGGCGTATGACGGCGAAGTTCGAATTGCTCAGCACAAAGTCGTACACACCTCGGGACGGATTGTTTGGCTCAAAGGTCAGTATGAAGGTCTGGCAGAAAGAAACGGCATCGCATCTCCGTTTTCTTATGCCCGGCAGGTTGATACGCTTACGGTTGAAGTCCGGCCGCTGACGATTTATGACAAGATCGCCGGGGTGATCTAAATGATTGAGCTTGAACACACCCGCGATCTGCTGGAAGGACTCGGGCTTACGACTGCCGCCGAACTTCTGGATGCAAGGCTTGAGGCTGCAGCCCACAGTGAGTTGACCTATCTGTCCTTTCTCGCTGGGCTCCTCGAAGTGGAAAAAACGGAGCGTCAACGCCGCAGTGAAGAAACGAGAATAAAGTTATCCCGGCTTCCGCACCAAAAGACACTGGAAGAGTTCGACTTCGACTTTCAGCCGAACATTGACAGGCGCCAGTTCAAAGAGCTCTCTACGCTTTCTTTTGCGGCAAGAAGCGAGAATGTGATACTGCTCGGTCCGCCTGGCGTCGGCAAAACGCACCTGGCGATTGGGCTTGCGGTGCAGGCACTCCGGTCGGGAATGACCGTGTATTTTGCCAGTTTGACTCAACTCATCGCCGACCTGAAAAAAGCTATGATTAGCGGAAGATTAGACCGCCGCTGGAGGGTTTACATCCGACCAGACATCCTCATTGTTGACGAGGTTGGATATTCACAGCTTGACCGAGAATCCGCGGAGCTGATGTTTCAACTGGTCTGTTCACGGTATGAGAAGGGAAGCATCATCCTCACAAGCAACAAGTTTTTCAGTGACTGGGGCGAAGTGATGAGCGACACGGTCATTGCAACAGCCTTGCTGGATCGGTTATTGCATCATGCCCACGTCGTTAATATTCGTGGAGATACCTACAGACTCAAGGATCGGATGAAAACTGGCGTCAAAACCGTTCCGCCAGCCGACATTAATCTGACGGATAAGCCGGCGACATCATAACCGGCGTTTTATTCCCGGCGGGTGGGTCAATTCTTTTCCGGCGTTTGAAGGTCAAATTTATCCCGGCGTTGACAACTCACATGTATCAACACGATAGTCGCAAAATCCCAATAAAATAGGCCCATTTCAAAGACGCGTTTCTGAAGAAAAAAGCCAAATATGACTTTCGCATTTTAGAGGTCAGGGGTTCGATCCCCCT
>CAZOJA010000393.1:0-2440 GCA_964579955.1 uncultured Veillonellaceae bacterium
CCATGTCTTGCTTCTCGAAGGTCTGCCGCAACAGGAAATCTTCAGTGCAATGAAATCGGCGAAAGTTCATATTTTGGGCAGTTGGTGGGAAAACACCGGCCTGGTCAGTCTCGAAGCCGCCGTATGCGGCTGTAATGTCGTGACTACCAATCGCGCCCCCTGGCGGGAATATTTTGCCGACGACGTCTGGGTCTGCGATCCAGCCGACCCGGGTTCGATACGTTCTGCCACAGAGGCCGCCCTGCGCGCTCCGACTCGACAAGCTCTGCCAGTCCGTATACGGGAGAAGTTTACCTGGACCCTGTCGGCCCAGGCGCTGAAACAGGCCTATGAGTCGGTATTGCAGGCGCCCGGGCTATGAAAGTTTCCAAACGCATTCTGCTGCTGAAAATGGATCATCTCGGCGATGCGCTATGGTCATTCCCGGCGCTGCATGCCTTGCGGACCACCTTTCCCGACTGTCGCCTCGACATGCTCTGCACGTCCTATCTGTCCGGGGTGTTTGAACGGCTTGATCTGTTGGACCACATTTTCCAGTACGATTCCGCATGGCCGTTGTCCCGGCGCTGGCGCGCCTTGGCCCAATTGCGCCGCACTCAGTACGATGCAGCCATTGTACTCGGCCCTGTCGATAAGATCAACCACCTTGCTTTTCTGTCCGGGGCGAAGGAGCGCTGGGGATATGCCTATAACAGGAACCTTTTGCGCAGCTTGGCGCGTCGCGGATTCTTGACCTGGTGGAAGCCGCATCCGGCGAATGTCGCCGCTGCGGCCCAAAGGCAACTGCCTCATGAAGTCTCGGTTATGCTGGAACTCGTGGCACAATTTTCCAGCCGTCAGTACACGAATACCCGATTGTTTTTTCCCCTGCGTGAGCAGGAACGGGTTGCAGCACGACAGCGACTGAGCGAATTACACCCCAACAAAGCCCGCTTTGCCATCTTGCATCTCTGCGCCAAATCATTCCGCCACGGCTGGAACGAACAGTTTTTGGCCGATCTCGCCGACCAATTGCAACAGGCTCTGCCGGATACCGGCTGGATTATTAGTGCTGGACCATCTGAACAATCCTGCCTGCCTGCTTACCAGGCGGCTCTGACCAACCACCGATTGCCGGTCGTCGATGACCTGAGCCTGGAACAAATGGCTGCGTTGCTGGCCGAAGCCCGGCTGCTGGTGTCCTGGGATACCGGCGTCGTTCATCTGTCCACAGCGGTAGGAACGCCCGTGGTCGATATCTTCTCTGACAAGAATTTTGCGTATTGTGTGCAACGCTGGGGCCCTTGGCAATCACGCAGCCAGATAATCCGACAGGAGGAACCGGCTGCCGACCGTCGGACTGTGGAACGAATCCTTCAGGCTGTCATCCAGCTTACCGCGAAAGACAAGGAGGCAACTTCCCCTTGAAACAAAAGCATTCCGTCAAAGATATTTTGATAGTAAAGTTGGATCATGCTGGGGATGGATTATGGACCACACCGGCTGTTTCCACGTTGCGAAAAAACTTTCCCGCCGCCCGCCTGCGGATCTGTTGCACTCCTTATACGACGCCAGTTTGGGAGAATAACCCGGCTGTCGATGAACTGATCCCCTATTCCGGCGGCTCCTATCCACCCTTGTTGGGTCGGCCGGATCTCGTCCTCTGCCTGGACACGCGAACTCCTGCGGTCAAGCTGACTTACAGCACGCGGGCTCCGGTCCGGTGCGGCTATTTTTACTTTCCCCGCGGACTCAGCATGATCTGGCCCCTGTTGCTCCTGACCGACCCGGTTCTTCATCCGGCTTCGCGGGGCGAGTATGTCCACGAAGTGGAAGCCAACCGACGGCTGCTCGAAAGACTGGGATGCAATACGGAGACTGACACTCCGAGCCGACTTTTTTTGACAGTCAACGAAATTGAAATGGCCAGGCAGCTCCTCCGTGAAAAGGGATATCGGGGCCAAAAACTCCTGTCCGTTCACCTACCCTTAAAATGGTTGAATGGAAACTGGCCGGTGGAACATGTGATCCGTCTGATCAACCGGATCGGCCAATATTGGCCGGAAGCTTCGTTACTGCTTTCCTGCGGTCCCGGCGAAGAGTCGCTTCTCCACGCCGTATTGCCCCTGTTGCAGGTTCCGGTCCTGACGATCACCAATCAGCCTTTTCGCATTTGGGCGGCCTTGCTCCAGCAAAGCCTGCTGCTGATCTGTCGTGACTGCGGCCCCGTCCATGTGGCGGCGGCCCTCAACATCCCGGTTGTCAGCATCTTTGAAGAATCGAAACGCAAGCAGCACACCCGTTGGGAGCCCTGGTTGGCGCCCCACCGTAATGTGTTTCGTTCGGATTGTTTTTCAGCAGCCGCCGAAACGGACTTCGTCGCAGACCTGCTGGACGCCGCAGCTGCCTTGCTGCCGGAGGGGGAAGCTTGACAATGAGCAAACAGCCGGCCCCGTCACCC
>CAZOJA010000394.1:0-2437 GCA_964579955.1 uncultured Veillonellaceae bacterium
GGGTGGCAGTCAGAATTTCGCGTTGTGCGTCCAGCTCTGCTTTCATCCGGCGCCGTTTGTGGCCGACGTAAAGGGACGCAGCGGCTTGGTGCGGGAAAACGGCGCGGAAGAGACGATGCAGCGGCGACGGCGACGTATGAAAAAAGAAATCCAACGGGTTCCAGTAGTTCGGCGTAATTACCGTTGGCAAGCCGTGCTGTCGGGCTTGTCGCAAATGACTGCGGGTCGAATTGACATCAAACAGGTTAAACAGATGGACGAGATCGGCCAATTCGGGGCTTTCCGCACACGGATCAGGCGCAATGACGGCCTTGACGCCTAAGGGAGAGAGATAATCTTTTAGTTTCAGCAATTGAACAGTGTCCCCACCGGGAATCGAAAAAATTTGCGGGCGACATGCGAAGAGAACCCGGATCATCGGCAGGCCAGCATTTTGATCAGCCGAGCGGTGTTCTGCCCGACGTGTTCCCAGGTATAATGCGCCAAGACTCGTTCGCGGCCAGTGCGAATCAGCTGTTCGCGCAAGCCGCCGTCGTTCATCAGGCGAAGCAAGGCGGATGATAGTTCATTGCAGTCGCCTTCAGGGAATACCAAGCCCGCATTCTCCAGAACCAGGGGAATTTCGCCAGACGAAGACCCGACGACCGGTATACCGCAAATCATGGCTTCGATCAGGACCCGACCGAACTGCTCTTTCCAGTCCTTCGTTGTGCGTGAGGGCAGTACGAAGGCATCCATTATTGAATAATACTGATACATTTCAATGTTCTTCACATAAGGAATCCAGACGATTCGTTCCCCGATTCCCAATGTTTGTGCTAGGTTACGCAGCATTGCTTCGTCTGGCCCACTGCCGATCAGCAAAAGTTGCCAGGGCTGTTGCCGAATGCGGGACACGGCGACCAATAAATCTTCCAGTCCTTTTGCCTTGGCAAGGCGGCCGATATAGCCGACGGTGAAAGCCTGCAACCCCATCCGGACCCGCAAATCAGAGCGCGCGGGTTCCGTAACCGGCAAAAAATAATGCGGATCAAGCGCCAGGGGAATCCGGCGGATTTCGCGGCAAAATCCATGCAGGCGCAACACATCGTCCACATCTTTTGATCCAGCAACTGCCATATCGCTATGACGGAAAACATACGACTCAATCTGGCGGCGCAGGAACGAATAGCGGCAGTCCAGGTTTTGCCAAGTAAAAAAAACAAACTTTGCCTGGGGACAGATCCGGCGTTTCCAGTACATCATCTGCAGTGCGACATAGGAATAAGGTTCTTCATATAAAAAGATGATATCCGGTCGCAGTTCCGCCAATATCGTCCGCAAGTTGCAAAACCGGTAACTCAGCCCTTTACAGGGCTTTTTCACCTCATCGACCAGCACCCGGAAATTCGAAAAAGCAGGCGGGATGTGGGCTTCCTCCATTGAAGTGGATTCATCCCAACGCGGCGGAATCAGCAACGTGACAGCCAAGTCGGGATCCGAGGCAAGATGGAATAAATATTTCTGATTGGTAGCCAGAATGGCCGCGTGCCAAACAAAAAGAACCGAAGTCATAGCGATCATGCTCCTTTAAACGTGTGATTGGCCGGATTCCACAACATGCCCAGAAGAAACCAGAGGGATTGCATGGCCGGGAACATGCCGAAAACCAGATTCTCTGTCAGGCCAAAAGTTAAATAGATGATTAATAGGGATAGGGCTATTTTGGCGAAAATTTGCGAATTTGGCGAACCGGTTCGCCAGAGCGCAATAAAATGCCGGAAAGCGTGGCCCAGCAGTAATGCGAATGACAATAAACCCACGATTCCCGTTTCAGCAAGCAGATGCAAAAAAATATTATGAGGGTGCTTGTGCGTCAGTCCGTCATGATTTTTGCGAAAGCGTTCCCAAGGTTCAGGGTCATAATAACGTGTTCTGTAAAATTCCGGGTAATTACCCAGCCCTACGCCTACCAGCGGATGATCGACCCACATTTTTGTGGCGCTTGACCACATCGCAAATCGTGTGACAATACTGTAATCATTTGGATTGGCGAGCGATTCCATGCGTTTTTGGGCGGCAGGGATAAAAGATAGTCCGGCTAAAGCAAAGACCGTTAATAACAAAAATAAGGCGACGATGAAAAAAGATTTGCGCGCCGTCACCAGAAGGTAAGCAAAATATAAGGACAGGGTGAAACCGACAGCCAGCCACGCGCCCCTGGTCCCCGTGAGAATCAGCGCCACGGCAAAAACAAAAAAAGTCAACATGGATAATGCGCGAACGAGGAAATTGCTCTTGTAGGTCGACTGTTCACAGACAAGCAATACCGTGATGGGAAGCAGTTGGGAAATGCTACCGGCAAGCTCCAAAGGCGCAATAAAACCAAAAGCGCGAACGTATCCCTGCCCTTTGAAATCTGGATACTTTACACCACTGACCATCAGGTAGCCGACAA